>CAZJZM010000096.1:0-3926 GCA_964550485.1 Microcaldota archaeon
GTATATGGAAACCTCAGTACCCCTATAGCTATACCTTATGTCAACTGGCGTTATGAGATCCACTTTCAATCAATCGACCGTTTCCTTCTACCAATGATACGGATATAATATTAGATATGCTTTCAGCCTTCTCTCAATCTTCTGATCTCTTCCGCCCTAACTCTTGAGGCAGGCCATTTGCCCAGTATCGCACCGCTTGCTATCTCATAGCCTATCCTATATCCTCTGTTACCATTGAACGTCATGATTCTCGCAAAGAAATCGTCTATGTTCGTCCTAAGGCGCAGCACATCCAATTCCACATCATAGAATCTTGAGATGTAATATGAGAGCAACACATCGCTAATCAGGAATTCGGTGGACGGTGAGAGTATCGCAAGGCTCCTGCTCTCTGAACTTTGGAACGGATGGAAGACCTTGGCTTTATTGAACCAGATCGCATCAAAGCCCCTGCTTATGGCTTCCAGAGCCGCGCCCTGCTCGTTCCTCAAAGTCACCTTAGCATAGCCTGGAAACTTGAAACCATGCAACGCCTCCTGTTTCCAGCTCATGTTGACTCCGTGCTGCTTGAAGGTTTTTATCATATTATAATTCCTCCCAGTATCCACAACCATGCCGGACCTGCCTATGTACATGCCATAGTCCTTGAATCTGTCATCGATCGGCTTGTCAATTATGGTATGCTTATTCATCCTCCATTTTTGTTCTGTCATGAACTTCTTCAAAGCCGGAACCTCTCTGCCATCAGGCAGCCTGCTCTCGTCCACCACTCCCGTCGCAATCCCTACCTTTCTGTGCTTTCTGTGCAATTCGACATGCTCTTTTATCCAGTCCTTGGATGTGTACGCATCATCGTCGGTGTGTATTACTATCTCGCCGTCAGCCTTTCCATATGATACGTTCATTGCCTCTTCAAAATATCCATCAGGCTGTTTGGCTATCTTTATGTCCAAGTCATATTCCCTTATCTTTTCAAGTATCAGCCTCCCTCCTTCCCAGGGTTTGTATATCAGCAAGACATTGAATTTCTTGTAGGATTGGGCCTTCAGGCTGTCAAGAAGTTTGAAAATCGAGTTCCCAGTCTTATATGTCGGTATAACTACAGTGACATCCAAAATAGCACCATTTAACGAACTCAGGCCTATTGGTAATTACCTCTGCAAACTACTTTAAAGATTGCTTCGGAGGTCTTATCTCATCTCTTCTTCCAGTAGGTCTTCAATTCGTTGTAGTCCAGTTTTGTATTGAAGAACGAGCTAGCGAGGGCCTTGCCGAGCCTCGCATTGATTACCATCGGTATGTTCATCTCCACCGCCCTTCTCCTCAATTTGTAGTCTATCTTCCTCATGTCGCCGTTTGTTATTACCATGTCTATGCTGCTTTTATTCATCAGTTCAAGAATCCTTCCTACGTCGAATGAGGGATACCCATGCATCGGAGCCTCGTTCAGGGTTATTATCTTTATGTTTGGTGCGAGTATGTCAGAGGTCTCCTTGAGTATGGTCTTGTCCTTCTCGCCATACACCAATACATTCTTCTTTGGAATCCTGTTGGGCTGGACGCCTAGCCAGCTTTTCAACAGCGCCGAATTGAAGGTGATGCCCAGAGCCGCGCTCTCGCCGGTGCTGTGCATCTCTGGGCCCAGGCAGGGATAGGCTCCCTTGAGCGAGCCCCATGAAAACTGGGCGCTCTTAACTGCAAATGATTTATGAGCCGGCTCGTAGAAGCCCTTCCAAGGGTATTTGCCGGTGATCCCCTTCATCGCATAGCCTATAAGGCTCACTCCGACCGACTTGGACGCGAAAGGCATCGACCTGCTGGCCCTAAGGTTGAGCTCTATGACGTGCGGTCCTTCCCTGTCGGTTATGAACTGGATGTTGAAAGGCCCCTTGATGCTGAGCTCGTTGGCCAGCCTGAGCGCTATCTCCTTTATCTGGGCGTTGGTCCTGGTGTCGAGGTAAGGGGTCATCATGGTCGCGTCGCCGCTGTGCACTCCCGCCTCCTCCAGATGGCTCATCGCCACGCCTATGACATTGCTTCCGTCGCTGCAGCAGTCCAGGTCAGCCTCGACCCCCTGCACAAAGCTCGAGATGACCGTCGGATGGTCGGGCGAGAGCCTCGTCGCGTTTCCTATGTACTCCATCAGCTCCTCCATGTTGTTGGCTATCTTCATCGCCGAGCCGCTCAGGACGTAGCTGGGCCGGATGAGAACCGGGAATCCGTATTCCTCTATGAACGATTTCATCTCCTTGAGGGATCTGCTTTCCGACCAGTCGGCCTGAAGTATGTTGAGCTTTTCAAGAAGCGTTGAGAACTTGTTCCTGTCCTCTGCCATGTCTATATTCCTGCTCGTCGTACCGAACAGCTTTATCTTGTTTCTCTCCAAGGCAAGGGCAAGATTGTTTCCCACCTGCCCAGCCGCAAAGGTAGCTATCCTCTCGAACTTCTCCTTTTTGCATATGTTCACTATTGTCTCCTCGGTCAGCTCGTCGAAATACAGCTTGTCCACGTTGTCCCAGTCCGTCGAGACTGTTTCCGGGTTGCAGTTGAGAAGCGAAACTTCGTCGAAATACTTCCTTGCGCCTTTGGCAAGCTCCACCGCACTGTAGTCAAATTCGACAGAGACGCCTATCCTGAAAACCCCCGCTCCGAGGACCATGAGCTTTTTCTTCGAGCCGTTGGCCTTTATGTCGTCCTCGCTTCCGTTGTACGTCGTGTACAGGTAATTCGTCTGGGCGGGCTCCTCTCCCGCAAGGGTATCTATCTGCTTTATTGAGATCCTCTTCTCCTTCTCGAGACCGAGCTGCTTGTCGCTGAAGCCCAGTCTCTTGAAACCTGAGTATTCCTCGTCGGTCATTACCTTCTTTCTTCCTTCGTATTTGTCCACCATTGCCTTTATCTTCTTCAGGAAAAACCTGTCTACGCAGGTCAGCTCGTAAATCTCGTCAACAGAGAAACCATCCCTGAAGCCCTTCGCCGCGTAAAGGAACCAGTAGGGCCTGCGCTTCCTGAGCATCTCGCTTATTTCCTCCTTATTCATGGTTGAATTGTAAACGTTTCCGCCCAGAATCCCCGGCTCGCCTATGTCCAGCATCCTCGCGGCTTTCTGCATCGCCTCCTCGAAATTCCTTCCTATCGCCATGACCTCTCCTATGCTCTTCATCTCGGTGCCTATCCTGTTGCTAACTCCGCTGAACTTGTCCAGATCCCAGCGAGGCATCTTAATTGTTATGTAATCGAGGCTGGGCTCAAAGAAGGCTGTCGTCGACTTCGAGACGTTGTTCATCACCTCGTAGAGCCTCTTCCCGAGCGAGAGCTTGGCGCTCACGTAGGCGAGCGGGTATCCCGTCGCCTTGCTAGCCAGCGCGCTCGACCTCGACATCCTCGGATTGGTCTCTATTATGTAGAACTCGTAGCTGTTCGGGCTGAGCGCAAACTGCACATTGCACTCTCCCACAAGGTTTATCGATTCGGCTACCCTTATGGAGGCCGTGCGCATCTCCTGGTATTCATAATTGTCCAGAGTCTGCGCCGGAGTAACCACCACCGAGTCGCCGGTGTGCACTCCCATCGGATCGAGGTTCTCTATGCACGCCGTGACAACGCAGTTGCCCATGAAATCCCTGACTACCTCGTATTCCACCTCCTTCCATCCATGCAGATACTTCTCGATAAGGATCTCGCCGGTGCTGCTCGCCGCGAACGCCCTGTTCACCTCAGCGACAAGCTCCTCCTCGCTCCAGAGCACAGCCGAGCCGCGTCCCGCCAGGTTGAAGCTTACCCTCATCATCACTGGGTATCCTATAGTTTTGGCAGCGTTTATCGCTTCCTCACTGCTCTTTGGGCTTGCGCTCGGAGGCACCGGAAGATTGTTTTTCTTCATCGTCTCCCTGAATTTCTCCCTGCTGAGCGCGGCCTCTATCCCC
>CAZJZM010000097.1:0-3853 GCA_964550485.1 Microcaldota archaeon
TGCCAAAGCACTTAATCCTGCCAGCTATTAAGATGGGCCTTTTGCCCAAAGAGGCTGCCAGCTCCATGAAGGCCGGATTTCCTCCTACGTCGTCGCTCAGCATGATTCCATCTGGCTGCATCCTACTCTTCACCGTGTTGAATTCGGATTTCATTACTTCATACCTGTGATCGCCATCATGCATAAAGACATCAATTTTGTCTATGGTACTTAATGCTTTTTTCAAAACTATTTTCTCGTCTTTGACTACGAGTTTCCAGCGATTTTTAAGGGGCTCAGTAACCAATCTGCCGACATCACTGCTTATCTCTGTTGAGACTAAGACACCTTTGTTATTCTTTGTCATCGCCTCAAGTATAATTCTGGAAGAAAAACCAGTATCGACTCCAGTCTCCAAAAATACGCTTGGCTTGTGTTTTCTGACTAAATTATAGATGTATAAACCAGAGGTTGGGCTGATGACAGTTATGCTCAGATTTTCAGATTTAAGCTTCAGCAGCAGCGTTTCATATTCCTTTTTGTAGGTATCCTCTATACCTAAATCTAATGCGAA
Source organism: Microcaldota archaeon (assembly GCA_964550485.1). Lineage (GTDB taxonomy): Archaea > Micrarchaeota > Micrarchaeia > Micrarchaeales > CABMGC01 > JAJZIZ01. The sequence goes on from CAZJZM010000097.1 coordinate 554, forward strand.
GAGTCCAAGATTACGACAGATAAATAAAAAGTTCTTCGACCGCTCATTCACAGTATGAAGAAACTCATATGTTTTTGGACTAAGCTTGTATGCAGTCTCATATTTGTGTGTAATCGGTTTTCTATAATCAACTTTGTCCTCCATTCAGATTCACCATCATCTCCAGTATCTATGACGATCTGGATTTATTTAATCTCAAAAGCAAGTCAGCATATGTTTTTGCTTGTTTTTTCCATCCGTAAAGTAAGGCCAGCTTTCTTGCCTTGCGTCCCATTTCATGATCCAGCTTCCTTATTGCTGCAGCATAATATTCAGGGTTACTAATATTAATAACAAATCCTTGTTCCCCACTTTTGATTATTTCGTTTACACCAGTCATATTTGATATTATTATCGGTAAACCACACGCCAAGGCTTCGGCAGGCACCACCGCACAGCCTTCATGCCTGCTTGGGAATATTAAGAAGTCAGACGCCTGGTAATATTTTATCTTCATATTATCTGGCACTTTACCCAGAAACTCAACATTACTTAGTTTGTCGCTGTCTAAACCTTGTTTGCGCATGAATTCTATGGCATCCACAGAGTCAACCCCTATAATCTTAAAAATAGTGTCTTTCATTAAGTACGCAGTAGCTAATACGATATCCAAACCCTTTCTGTAAGGATCCGTGCCACCAACCCAGATTCCGCACCTATCCTCCTTTCTTATAAGTAATTTCCTTCTAAGTCTCTCCCTATCCAATCGATTAGCCGGTTTAAACTTTTCAAGGTCAATTCCATTATAAATTACCTTTATCTTAGAGGCATCAATGCCAAAATATTTCTCAAGTTCATTTGCCGCAAGTTTTGAGACTGCGATTGAATAATCCGCTTTTTTGAACGTATAGCGCTCTATGACATTTGCGATTAGTCTCCCAAAAGTCTGCATGTGCAAAGACTTCTTCGGCATATATTCTATCAATCCATAATGCGTACCGTGTGCCCTCTCCAAATACACTGCATCCTTCTTAGCGAATAAATTTATCAAAAGACCAGCACCAAAGTTACCAGGGCCCTCGCTTATTATTATGTCAGCCTTGTATTTTCTTGCTTCTAATAGTGCTTTGAACGGATAGATAAGGACCTTGAGTATCTCATTTTTTGGGACCTTCAGCACGACAACCTTACCCATTTCTGTTTCTTTTGTGTATTTGACATCAGAATAGCATATTGTCGTTATTTTGAAATTTCTCTTCATAAGTTCCTTATTTAAGTTATAAACAACGCTCTCAGCACCACCAATACTCGAGAGAGGAACAGAGGTGCTAATGTCTAAGATTGTAATGCTATTCGCTTCCACTCCTACCAACCTTAACAAACATATCTTTCATTTTCTTTATTATTATCATCCACTTATAGAATTCTTTAATTGCAATCTCTTTATTTATAGTACTGCCTCTTACAAAACTCTTGATCTTCTCTTTATTCATAAATACTTAGCCTAGAGCATTAATATAGTCCTTTGATGAGTTTTGCGGCATCAAGAAGATTTTCCGCAGTAAAGTCCTCATGAACTAGGTATCTACCATCTCTTCCAGCCAGACCTGTTTTTACCAGTATCGTTCTAAATCCTGGGTATTTTTGCTTGACGTTTTCTCCGGTCTTGATGTCCACCGTACTATCTCCAACGATGAAAGACTTAGATAAATCGATATCAAAGCGCTTTGTAGCTCCCTCTACCATACCTATTTTAGGCTTTCTGCAATTACATTCTATCTTGTATTCCTTCTTTTCTCCAGGGAAGCCTTTATCCGGATGATGCGGGCAGTAATAAACTGCGTCTATTTTTGCACCGTCATCTTTCAATTCCCCTACTATCTTATTATTCATCTTCTTCAGATCTTCTTCTGTCAGATAGCCTCTAGCAACTTGTGGCTGATTAGTGACTACCACAACCAAGAGATGCAGTTCATTTAGTATCCTTATGGCTTCAGCCGAAAAGCTAAAAATATCAATATCCTCCATCTTGTGGATGTCTGGCACGTGCTTGATTATAACCCCGTCCCTATCCAAAAACACTGCAATATTTCCCATTTATTCACTTCAATTAATCAGTAATTCCTATTCTGTCGCATTATCGTCACCTGAACCCTATTTTTGCTTTCGTCCATCAGCCTTGTTTCTTGACAGCATAGAAATTGTTCCCTTGGCTAAGCACATGTACACTGAATCCCATGGCTTTCAGCTCCAGTGCCGCCTCCCTTGAATTGTCTTCAAAGAGTATCAGCTTCGCATTCCTGAATATCTGCTTGCCTCCTCTGATTACAGTCTTCTCGTAGCCCTCCACGTCTATCTTTATATAGTCCGGCTTCTCCTTGTTCTTGAAGTAGTCGTCGAGCCTTACTCCACTGACTGTCTCAGTACCTTCAAGATGCCTTGGGGCAATGATGCTGTGGCCTCCGAAATTGTACCTGTCGAGATTGAGCGTCAGCTTGCCCTCGTGGTCCGAAAGCGCCTTCCTCTCAGTTGTTATCCTGTCGCCGAAGTGGTTTAGGTCTATGTTCCTTTTCAGCAGTTCGTAGTTCTCCCTCTCAGGCTCGAAGGCGTAGACCTTTTTGCATATCGTAGCAAAAAGGAGCGAGTAGTAGCCTATGTTCGCGCCTATGTCCAATGCGATACTTTCTTTCTTGACATTCTTTTTGATGAGAGCAGTCTGCTCCGGCTCGTAGGTTCTGTTGAGTGCCAAGCCCGAGGCGTCGTAGTGATCCGTGTACATGCTAAAGGAATTGTTTATCAGTATGGGCCCCTTCGGGACCATGAGTGAAGCTATCTCCCTTGTCACCTTGAACCTGAGATAGTTCAATTCTCTTAATATCTGGTTATTCAGCATATCAATTACCTATTGAGTTTCTGTATATACTTACGGCCCATTCTCTTACCCTGCCATTCTTATTAGGAATAAGCTATATTTTAATCTTGCTATTTCTTATCTGGCAATGTGGAATTCCCGCTTACCGATTCCCACTTGCTTGGCAATATTTTTAACATCGGATGGAATACAAAAAGGTGCCATATTACAGCCTGGAAAGATTCCGAATGAGGAGTCACGCGTTCTGAGCTAACAGTTGGGACAACTATACACGCATCAGCAACCTGTGCGGTGTAACCGTTGCTGCGCCCTACAATCCCGATGATCTTTGCATTTACACTCTGTGCATATTTCAGGGCATGAACAAGATTTACACTAATCTGCTTCTCCGCATCTCCTCCTCCGACCGAAAGGACGAGTATAGTATCGTTGGAATTAAGATGGCTGGT
>CAZJZM010000098.1:0-3746 GCA_964550485.1 Microcaldota archaeon
TTACAGGGTCGTTGTTGTGGGAGGAGAGGTGGTCGGTGCTGAATTCAGAAAAGGAGCTACATGGAAAAGCAATATTGCGCAGGGTGCGCTGCCGAAGATTGCCAGGGCAGATGAAGAACTGAAGGAGCTCGCAACAAAAACCTGTGAGGTTCTCGGCCTGGATTACGCAGGAATAGACATCGCCGCTACAAAGGACGGTTATTTTGTTCTGGAGGCTAACCCTACCCTTTCATGGCAGGGATTCAAGAAGGCGACAGGAATAAATCCGGCAAAGCAGATAGTGAGCCAGCTTATCAAGAAAATAAGAAGCTAGGCTGTTATTGTATTCCGCTTGATTTTCGTAAGGGTGAAAATCATTGCTACAAATGAGAGGACTGATGCTGTTGCGAAGATCTCCACCATCAGCGGTTCAAATGGCTTTGCGATAAGAAAGACTATAACTAATGCAAGGCTGATGAATGTGAAAAGCGGCGGAATTGCAGGCAGACCTATCCTATACCTCCTAAGTAGGAAGATTGTAAAAAGAAGCCCTACTGCAGAGCCGGTGACGATCATCATGCTCAGGAAGATGTTTTCATATACCACGTAGGAGCCCACAGTAAGCGTTAGCGGGAGGATTATGTCCCCGTTGCCGAGCATGATACTTGAGACTATGGGAACGTTCCCCTGTTTTATCAATTGTTTGACCTTAGGATTTGTGATTTTTGAGAGCTCTGCCTCGCTAATAACAGTTTTCTTTTTATTTGGCGTAAATTCTAGATCTGAAGAGCCTATCATGAATGGATAGTTCCCCTCTGCGGCTTTTTTGGCAAAAGGAATCATGAACTTTAAGACAAACACTGCCATATAGTCATAAACCGCAAAGAACCCGAAGAATAGATAAAGAATTAGGAATCCGTAGCTTTGGGTTATGACAGCGCCGATTATGATTCCTGCGCCGATGCATGTGATTAGGGTGACTACGTTCCTCAGTTTGTTTGTTTTCTTTTTGTAAGCGTAGACAGATATGGCAAAAAGAAGAGAAATAAGTGAGAGAAATGTGGTATTGATTGTGGCAAAGAGGTCGCTGATCAGTACAAAGAATAGGGAGAATGAACCGAAGATGACTATGTAGATCTCAAGCAGTTTGAGAAAGAGATCTCCTTTAAAAGTAAAGTAATGGCGAACCAGCATTATCACTAGGACTATGATTACTAGTTCTATTGCAAGCAGCAGGAGATAGGAGAGGCCAGAACCGGCAGTTGGAGTACTTGTTGCGGAAATGTATACGTAGGAGGAGGAAGGTGCAAGGACTGTGAGTAAAAGCCCGGCAATCTGCGCTATTAGAAATAAGGAAAGTATGTATAATATTTGTCTTGAACCTATCTTCCTTTCCAAATAAACACCTGAAACTGAGCTACCTGTTTTATTATTTGTTCTGGTCTAACTATATATTCATATGTGTGCTTGGTGTTAACATGGAGATAAAACATGAAAATGGGAGATTTTTTATAGTTACTCCGGGAGGGGAGGCCGAGCTCCTTTACAAGATAGAAGGGAGGGTAATGAGCATGTACCATACTTTTGTCCCTGATTCGGAGAGGGGAAAGGGCGTTGCCGAAAAACTTGCCATTACAGGTTTTGAGTTTGCAAAGGAGAAGAAATTGAAGGTAAGGCCAGATTGCCCGTATATCCAAAGGTTCCTGGAAAAACACAGTGAATTAAAAGCATACTCAGTTTAGCTAGTCCTCTCCTACTCCGAGAATCTCTATAATCTGCCCTTGGCCCAGGCCTGTTGGGAATTCATCAAGTTTGATGATTACAAACGGGTCTTCTACCGCTTTGATAACACCAGGCCATATCTTGTCGTTCTTATCAATGTACTGAACCTTTTTGCCTACTAGTGATTCTAAATCTACGGGTTGCATGGGCGTTGCTAGAAGATTCTCTTCGTCAAGGGAGGTAACTATGGCGCTTATGATAAAATCACTATGAAATAATTGCTTGAGTAGATATTTAGAAGTGTCTATTCTAGCGCAATGTGAGCAATCCCGAAATAAGTTTCTCTCGACAGGCCATTTGAAACTCCTTACCATGAAGGAATTAATACACTTGCGTGATTCAACCTTCATGGGGAAACTAAACAACAGGAAATTGCGACTGATACTGAGAGAACTGGACGACGGTGAGAGATCCGTATATTGGATCGCGAAACAAAACGGAATAACGCCACAATGGACAAGAAAACTGAGGATAAAGTACAATGGCATTCCGATAAACAAGGTTCAGTTGAGAAAATGTGGTAGGAAGCCGATGCCAATTTCCATGAAGGAAGTCATATTAGTGCATAAGACAAAAGAAAGATATGACCATGGTGCCGTAACCCTGCAGAATGTTCTTGCTGAAAACGGCGTAAAAATGGCGCATAATAGGATTCACAAAATATTGATACAGGAAGGGCTTGCAATGAAAGAACCAAAGAAGAGCAACCAAAGGAAATGGGTTAGGTGGGAAAAGGAATACAGCAATGAAATGTGGCATACAGACTTCACTGAAAAGGACGGTAAGCAGATAATCCTGTACGAAGACGATGCATCCCGCTGCGTAATGGGTTATGGCGAATTTGACAGTGCGACTACGGACAATGCAATACTAGTGTTCGATGACGCAGTGGCGCTGTGGAGGGTGGCACCAAAGGAGTTGTTAACCGATCACGGAACACAGTTCTGTGAAGATGAGAATAAGGAATACCGATTTAGGAACCATATTCAGTCTTTTGGTGTAAAACATGTCCTTGCAAGAGTAAAACACCCGCAGACAAACGGGAAGTGCGAGAAGTTGGGAGGCACTATCAAGACTATAATGAAACGCAAGGGATGGACTCTTGCAGAGGCGGTCAGGTATTACAATGAGGTCAGGCCGCACATGAGTCTATACGATGGCCATACAAAAACTCCGTTGATTGCATACTATGAAAGGATGATGCCTGAACAAAAGAAAGGCAGTGCATATGCGAAAGGGTTTGCATATGCAAAGAAAGTCGGAAGTACTGCTTGGCTCAGGCTTGAGCTCGAGAAAGAGGGTTTATTATGACGACTGAACTCCGAGAGAAACTAATTAAAGGACAATACAATTCTAGCGCAATGATAGACAGTTATTACGACGTCAGGTACGCATACTGTCATCTTTATATATGTGAAAAATCATAGAGGTATTATGGCCAGTAATATAAAAACACTACATCCAGGAAGCATGAACGGCTTCCACATCGTACGGGCTGATATCTCCATTCCAGTAGACGGAATAGTTGATGCTTTGAAATTAAGAGGGACATTACTAGGCCTGTTGAATAGTGAAGGATTTCATTATGTGCCATTTTCAGGTTCGCACTTTAGAGATGGTGTGACCGTATCTTATGAATCGTGCCCGGGGCGTGAGATAATTGACTCTCACGAACTGTTTCCTCTGAGATATTCAACTGGAAAAGTTCTGGTTGTAAGCGTAATTGCAGATTCACCAAAACCAGAAACTGATATGCTTGTGGAGAGAATTAAGGAGACGCTTGAAGTAGATGCAAGAAAGGAAAAGAGAGCACAGGAAATCGCAATGTTAGTGGCATTGTGTGAGTTACGCTCCTAATTTCTTCTTTTGCAACGTTTATCGTCTCCCGGAATAGTTCCTTTGCTTATCCTTTAGTTATTCGATGCTTTGAATTGCGCCAGTCGGGATTTGAACCCGAGTTTCGACCTTATTCCTTATTATTGGGA
>CAZJZM010000099.1:0-3718 GCA_964550485.1 Microcaldota archaeon
TCCCGTTGGAGAGAGTTGAACTCCCAACCTATCGGTATCTTCCTTGGAAGCTTGTTTCCAAGATTTCAGGCTACAGCCGATCGCTCTGCCATTGAGCTACAACGGGACAAAAGAGATTTGACGCACCAATTATTTATACCTTGAGTTTGCCGTTCCCAGAAGAAATCTCGGGGATGAATGGAAATTCTTTAAAGCTATATTTATATTTATCCATTGTTACAATAAAAAAGCAAGAGGAATCCAGACATGCCGCCTGAGAACCAATCAGTGTTTAACAAGGGAGAGGAGATAGAACCTCCCGAAGAGGACAAGTTCAAGGACAAGAAAAGGGAGCGGCTGTACATACCACTTACCCTTTACTATGTGAAAGATCTCCTCAGAGAGTTCGTCAACAACAAGTATTTCCCAGATTCGGTTCTTTCGGTATTCGCAATGATAAGCGTTGCGATCGCGTTTCCCTTTTATCCGCTTATAATACTGGTTCCGCTCATAATCATAGTGTTCGTCCTCTCGAGGCTGCACCCTCTTGTGGGTTTCATGGGCCTGCTTTTCTTCACTTTCCCAATGTTCGTCTACCAGGCACCGCTGCTCGGATGGATATACCTGCTCTTCCTCTCGGCAGCGCTCTTCTTCGGCTATAGGAACACCGACACGCTCACGGTAAGCTATGCGCTGATAATGCTCCCCTTCTCCTACCTGGGCTACCTGATGGAGATTCCTGTCTTCATAATGGGCATCCTCTTTCTCGGCTTCAAGAGGGGACTGATAGTGGTAATCATCGCGCTTCTGCTCATACCCATGCTCTCGGGCCTTACGGGAATACACAACACCGCGCCGATAATGTACAATCAGGCGGCCTTCCGTGCATCTGTTGGCAACTCCTCGATCATCTCCTTCCTCACCCCTTCCAGCGAGGCTGCGACCCTCGGAGGTTTCCCAGCCGCATTCTCGAAGGCTTTCGGCTCCTTCCTGAGCTGGCAGGTCGCAGGCGATATCTTCCAGGGCGGTTGGCTAGGAATACAGGCCATTGCCTATAGCTTTGAGATCACGGCAGTCCAGCTGGCCATCTGGCTTATTGTGGTGTTCGCAGTGATCAACCAGGTAACGAAAAGCAGGTCGGGCTACAAGGGAACTGAGGCAGGACTTTACTGTGCAATTATATTCATCGCCTACCTTTTGCTAACTTATGCCTCTGGCACGCAATTGAACCTTCTGGTGCTCTCGGGTTTTGTAATAACGCCTCCGCTCATCTTCATACTTGAGATGAACGACGTCAGCATAGTCAGGGCCCTGGACATGATGAAGAAGGATTTCATAGGCAAGTTCGGCGAGGCCTTTGAGGACCTCACAACAGGCACCCGTGAGACCCTGAACGACATAGGAGACTACGTCGAAACAAAGAAGGAGCTGACAGAGGCCCTGCTCGAACCAATAGAGCACAAGGAGATAGTCGGAGCATACAACATAAGGCCGGCCAAGGGCATCCTCCTGTTTGGCCCTCCAGGTACCGGAAAGACATTGATCATGCGCGCTCTCTCCAATGAAATAAGGGCGCGTTTCTTCTACGTCAAGACCTCCTCTGTTGTCTCGCCCTATGCGGGAGAGAGCATCCAGATGCTCTCGAAGATCTTTGCGATGGCGAAAAAGCATCCTCCAGCGGTCCTCTTCTTTGATGAGATAGACGGGATAGCAGGAAAGAGGGAGAATCAGCAGGATGAGAATGCCAGGCAGCTGCTCTCGATGCTTCTTGCGGAGATGGACGGCTTCCAGAAGCTTGAGGGCATAGTGGTCGTGGGTTCTACCAACGTGCCGCAGATGCTTGATCCTGGGATAATGAGGCCGGGAAGGTTTGACAAGATAATATACATGCCTCTGCCCGACAGGACCGCGAGGATTGCGGTCTTCGAGTATTACTCTAAGAAATATCCGATGTCCTCAGACATAGATTTTGAGAAGCTTGCAGACATGACTGAGAGGTTCTCGAATGCGGACATAGCGAACGTCTGCGCTGAGGCCGCGAGGCATGTGGCAGAAGTGGCGCTCAAGAAGGCACAGATACTGAAAATAGACACCGATGACTTGATGCGGGTTATAAAGGGCATTAAGCCCTCGACTTCCATTTCTAGGATAGCGGAGTACGAGAAATTCAAGCTTGATTACGAGAGGAGAAACTACCAGGAGAGCGAGACTGAAAACAAGAAAAAGGTCACGGTAGACGACGTTGTGGGACTTGAGGAAGCCAAGAAGGCGCTCTACGAAGCGCTTGAGATTCCCATACTCCATCCGCACCTTGCCAAGGAATACGATGTCAAGAGCATAAATGGTATTCTGATGTTGGGCCCTCCGGGTACTGGGAAGACCATGCTGATGACCGCCATAGCAAACGAGTTAGGCGAATACAAGATGATAAAACTATCGGGAGTGGACCTTGTCAAGGAGGGTTATGAAAAGGCTGTGGCCACTATAAATGAGGTATTCAACAGGGCGAAGGAGAGTGCGCCCGCAATAATCTTCATAGACGAGATAGACTCGTTGGTGCCGAAGAGAGACACCGGCGAGCTTTCCGACATACAGATAACCGCGGAATTTCTCAAGGAGTTCGATAGTTTGAAGGATAGCGATGGTGTCATACTTGTTGGAGCTACCAACAGGCCTGAGGCGATAGACCTTGCCATGATAAGGCCCGGAAGGTTCGACAAGCTCATATTTGTAGGCGGACCTTCCAAGGAGGACAGGGTTCTGCTTTTCAAGAGGGGATTTGAGAAGGCACCGTGCGAACAGCTGGACTTCGATAAGCTTGCGGGCCTTACAGAGGGATACACCGGAGCGGACATAGTAAACATCTGCAACGATGTCAAGATGGATGCGCTCGAAAGCAAGATAAAATCCAAGAACGACCAGAAGATAAAGACCGAGGACGTAATGGCGGTGATAAAGGAGACGAAGTCTTCGGCGCCTGACTCGGTGCTGAACAGGTATAAGCTCTTCATCTCCCTGCATGGAAGGAAGTGAAAAGGTCAGTGCGCCTTGTGCTTGTCTTCGGATGCTTCCCTTCCTGACTTGAGATAAACATAGACTATGGCAAGGGCTATAGCCACAATGACAACAAGATAAATCGCCACCTTATAGTTGCCGTAAATATCTGAGAAGTATGAGAGCACTTCTGTCTGAAGGGACTGGGTCGCTATGAAGGAGAAGGAAAACTGCGAAAGAGGCTCACCAGAAAACCATGAGAACGCGGTGTTATTTTTATAATCGTTAATCACGGCGGGCGCGGGGAGGTCCGGAAGAGGATATAATAGGAGTGCTTCTGAGCCAGTAGGTATGATTATGTTAAGCCTTACGTCTGCGGGAAGGACCTGGCCATTTGCCGTGTTTTCAAAATTGAATAAGGTATCATTAAATGTGTATTCAAACTGTCTGGGCGCTACGTTTTTAATCGAGGTGACATTGTTGACGTAATAACTCATGGTGAAGATGGTATCTCCTCCGTTGACTTCGGTGATGAGCGGACCTGGAAGGAAGGTGAAGCCGTATGTGCTGTGGTGCGCGTTTATGATATGCTGGGTAAGCTGGGTGGTGTAAATTATGTTTTGCCAATCGCTGAGCGAGATTCCCACCGCATTCCTGTTCTGGGTGTATTGCTGCATGGAGGAATTGCTGACATAGATGTTGAATGTCTCAACAACATGGGCGCTGCTGTTTCCGTTGAGTATCA
>CAZJZM010000100.1:0-3698 GCA_964550485.1 Microcaldota archaeon
AGGACAGTGCCAAGGCAAGAGCCGAAGGAGCCGCAGCCGAAAGTAAGCATGGGTACGAGGTTTAAGGGAATCTTCCTAAGAGAAGTGAAGATAAGCGGCGCAGATGTAGACCCTTTCCTCGAGCAGCTCAAACTCTCCCTCCTGGAATCTGACGTCAACTACAACGCCGCTGAGAAGATCCTGGACGAGATAAAGAAGGAACTCACGACAAGATCAATATCCTCAAGAGGAATAGGCAACGAAATAACAGGGATAATAAGAACATCAATCCTCAACACCCTGAGCAAGGGAGTGACAAAGAACATCGTAGAACTGGTAAACGAGAAAAAGCAGGTCGGTAGTCTTCCTTTCACAATGCTCTTCATCGGACCGAACGGCGCGGGCAAGACCACCACAATCGCAAAGATCGCAAACCTGCTTCTCAAGAACGACATCTCCTGCATAATTTCGGCTAGCGATACCTTCAGGGCAGCCGCGATAGAGCAGACAGTTCACCACGCGAACAAGCTCGGGGTTGAGGTGGTCAAGGGAAAGTATGGCGCTGATCCGGCAAGCATAGCCTTCGACGCGATAGCCCACGCAAAGGCAAGCGGGATAACCGCGGTTCTGATAGACAGCGCAGGAAGGCAGGAGACCAACAAGAGCCTGATGGAGGAGATGAAGAAGATGACAAGGGTTACAAAGCCAGACCTGAAGATATTCATAGGCGAGAGTATAACCGGCAACTCCTTGCTGGAGCAGGTCAGCCAGTTCAAGGAGGCGATAGGTCTCGACGGTATAATACTTACAAAGCTCGATGCAGATGCAAAGGGAGGCAACACCCTCTCCATACTGAGCGATACCAGCGTGCCGATCCTGTACTTCGGCGTAGGAGAGGGCTACGATGACCTTGTGCCGTACGACCCAGAATTCATAATTAACAACATAATACCAAACTGACAAAACAAAACTAAACGCTATTCGCAGGATCCAATACCCTTTCGAGCGTCTTTTTGTCAAGTATCTTCCGCTCCAGACAAACATCTATTACGCTCTTCTTCTCTTTGTATGCTATCCTTGCAATCTCAGCAGCTTTGCTATAGCCTATATATGGCGACAACGCGGTTGCTATTGAAGTATCCATCCTAAGAAACTCCGCTATCCTCTCCTTGTTTGGCTTGATTCCCCTGATGCACTTCTCTGCGAATATTCTTGTTCCGTTTGCGAGTATCTTCATCGAGAAGAGAAGGTTGAATATCATCACAGGCTCGAAGACGTTCAGCTCGAGCTGGCCCGCACTCACCGCTTCCCTCACTGCCGTTCCGTTCCCTATGACCTGGAAGCAGACCATGTTGAGCATCTCCGGTATGCTGGGATTCACCTTGCCGGGCATTATTGACGAGCCGGGCTGCGCTGCTGGAATAATTATCTCGGCTATGCCTGAATTTGGTCCTGATGTAAGTATACGCAGGTCGTTGGCTATTTTTCCCAGTGCCACAGCTGTTTCCACCAGCGAATTGCTCAGCTCGAGTTCGGAGACCCTGCTCTGCATGTCAGCGAACATGTTTTCCGAAGGCTCAAAATGGATGTGCATCTCTTTGCTTAGTTCTTGTATCATGAATCTTTTGTATTCCGCGTCGGAGTTTATCTCCGTTCCGACCGCAGTACCTCCTATCGGTATCCTTAGCAACTGGGATTCGGAGAGCTTTAATGTTTTGATTGCATGTTCGACTTCGCCTTCGTAACCTTTGAACTCCTGGCCCATCCTCATCGGAACGGCGTCCTGGAGATGTGTTCTACCGGTCTTTATTATACCATCGAATTCCTTCGATTTCCTAGCAAGTTCCCTTTCCAGTAGTTCAAGTGAACTGAGAAGCGGTTTTAGTGCGACAAACGAAGCCATCTTCATCGCGGTGGGGAAAGTATCGTTCGATGATTGGGACATGTTCACGTGATCGTTAGGATGTACTATCGAGTAATCTCCCTTCTTTCCCCTGAGGATCTCTATCGCCCTGTTTGCAATTACCTCATTTACATTCATGTTTGTGCTCGTCCCTCCTCCAGCCTGGAAGACATCCACCACGAACTGTTCGACCAGCTTCCCATCAAGTATCTCGTCGCAGGCTTTCACTATCGCGTTACCTTTTTTGGCATCGAGTTTTCCTGCCTTCATATTAGCAACCGCAGCGCATCTCTTGAGAAGGACATAGGCCATTATGAATTCCTGCTGCAGCGACATTCCAGAAACCTTGAAGTTCTCCACAGCCCTCTCAGTCTCAGAGCCATAATAAGCATCGCTTGGGACATTTACCTTTCCCAGAAAGTCCTTTTCTACTCTATACCTTGTCATCCTACTCACTGAATATATCCTAAAACACAAATCTAAATAAACTATTCCTTCTTCTCTTTTCCAAGTTTCAAATTCTCCCCGAATATCTCAAACTTCAATGCTTGAATCGCACCCGCCGGATCGACTCCCTTCGGGCAGACCTCAGAACACGACCCTGCAAATTCGCACCCCCACACATCCTCAAGGCTGTCTATCAAGTTAAGCCTCTTTGATCCTTTCTGGTCACGCGAGTCCTCGTGGTACCTATAGGCCTGTGAGAGCGCCTGCGGTCCGATGAACTTCGGGTTTGAATTGACCACAGGACAGGCGTCCAAGCACAGGCCGCACATTATGCAGGATGAATAGGGCAGGTACTTGTTCCGTTCATCAGTGCTCTGCTTGTATGCTATGACAGCCTTATTCTGTTCAACGACATTCTTCCTGTAAAGTCCCGGCTCTACTTTCATGTGTTTTTCAAAGAAGTCATCGAAATCGGTCACAAGATCCTTTAGGAGAGGGTGCGCCTGCATCGGTTCCACCTCCACCTTGCCATCCTTTGCCACATCCGTAAGGCAGGTTTCGCACGCAAGCGAAGGCTTGCCGTTCACCACGACTCCGCAGGAACCGCATACTCCCATCCTGCAACTGTACCTTACCGCAAGTGAATTGTCATGGTTCTGCTTCACAGAGATAAGCGCATCGAGGACTGTTGTAAATCTGTTTGCTTCCACTTCGTAGGATTTCTGATCCAGCGCCTTCCGTTCAGGATTGAATCGCTTAAGGTTAATTTCTATCTTTTCTCCTCCCTTCTCCATTTTTGTAGCAAGTTTTTCAGTTCTATGGCGCATCATTTTTCCAAGGCTGCTTGCTTTCGGGAAGCTGTATCCATAAGCCTCGATTATGCCCATTATTCCGTATACCACCAGCCCTATCACTATGAGTGCTTCAAGGATTACTATTGCGGTGAAATTTGATGCATCAAGAACGAATACAAGGAAATTTACAAACAGCAGCAACGGGACCCCTATCATCGCCCCGTAAAGCAATACGATGTATCTCGAAGCTTTCATGCAAACCACACCAAAGCTAATCCTACAAATCCCAACAACCAAACCGCTATGGCTGCGTATGGGATCACTCTGTATACAAAATTGACTCTACTCTTTTTCATGCTCGTCTTGACGAAGAATTCATTCATATGGCCGAACACCGCGCCTTTGCTCGAGATCAACGAAAAGACCTTGAAAGTTCCAAAAAGCTGCGGTGTGAATAACAACCAGACAACCAGTATCACGATCCGTGCCCATAGTCCCGCAATGTAAACGGGCGAATACATGTCCCATGCCAGGACTACTATCCCTAGAAGCGCAAAAAACATCAGTATCCTGTT
>CAZJZM010000101.1:0-3647 GCA_964550485.1 Microcaldota archaeon
TCCGGGGTCACCATGTTGCGCAGTTTGGATGTTATTAAGTCCCAAATTCAGAGCAGAGAGCTGTTTGTGGTGGTCACTAAAATCCATGATGATATTGAACAAGGGGCTTCCTTAAGCGCCGCGTTGGCCAAGCATCCTAAAATTTTTAACCAGTTTTGGGTCAGTTTGGCTGAGGTAGGAGAAGCGTCGGGAACAATGCCTTTGGTGCTCAAAAAATTAGCCGAACATGTGGAACAGGACGTAGCGTTTAAATCAGCCATTATTTCGGCCATGGTTTATCCTTTAATCCTTTGTGTCGTATGTGTCGGGGCGGTGTTATTTTTTGCCCTGGTGGTGGGCCCAAAATTTGAAGACATTTTTAAATCCATGCATGCCGAATTGCCGTTGATGACCAGGTGTCTTTTGAGCACTTTTGATTTTATTAAGCATTATCTTTTATTTATTACGGGAGGGATTGTTGGTTTATTTTTTATTTTAAAATCCTATTTTTCAACTCCCATAGGTGAGTTGCAATTTGAGAAAATAATCTATAGCCTTCCGATTGTTGGTGAAATTTCCAAATTGATTGTTGTCGAGCGTTTCGCAGCCCAGATGGCGATTTTAACTGAAAGTGGGGTGCCGGTTTTATACGCCTTGGAAATTACGGAAAAGTTGGTGGACAATAAAACTTGCGGTTTGGTGGTGGGCCAGGTGCGTGAAGGGGTGCGTGAAGGCAGGGGAATGGCAGATTCCCTGATGGAGTCGGGATTTTTTCCCATGATGGCGGTCCAGATGATCAAGGTCGGAGAAGAGACCGGGGAGCTTGGCAAAATGCTTAAACATGTGGCCGAGTTTTATCAGGCGAACGTTGAAGCTTTTATGAAACGTTTTGGTGTCTTAATAGAGCCGTTTATGTTGATTTTCATGGCAGCCATGATAGGCACTATAGTCATATCAATCTTTCTCCCCTTATTCAAACTTGGTCAAGGCTACCATGCGCAGTAAAAGATTTAATATTTTTCTAATATTGACACTCTTCTCAAGCATGCTATACTTAACTTGAGAATTGCGGTTATATATAAATATTTAACATCAAGGAGAATATAATAAAAAATTTAAATAATAAAAAGGGCTTTACACTGATAGAAGTTATCGTTGTTTTGATCATAATTGGTATTTTGGCGTCTATAGCTTTACCTAATCTCTTTAGCAATGTCACTAAAAGTAGAGCAGCGGAAGCATTAGTAAACATAGGTAGCATGAGACCGGTTGTTGAAGCTTGTATTGCAGGACACTATGCTACTGAGGGTACTTGTACTATAGCTTTTATGTATCAGACAGCTCCAGTCTCAACTAATTTTACATATGCTTTTACAACAGCGCCTGCAAATGGTGGGACAGGTTATGCTATTGCAGCTACCGGAACAAATGCCGCCGCCGGAGGTACAGTAACTACAACACGAGCTGCTGCTGCTGATGGCGCTGCTCTTGGGGCTGTAACTAACGCCTGTACAGGTAATTTGATAGGAGCCTGTTAGTATATAGGAAAATCGTACGAATTAAAAAGACCCTGTATCGTACGGTACAGGGTCTTTTTTTGTCTTCTATTTGACCTTCTTCATCCTTCATGTTATATAATGAGTAGGCAATGTGTAAACATAGAGGTAATCTGATGGCAGGCAGGAAAGGCTTTACCTTAATAGAGATAATAGTCGTCTTAGCTATTGCAGGGATTGCTGCTGCCATCGCCATCCCCAATTTGATTAATTCCATAGAGCAGACAAAAGCACAGGAGGCTAAAAATAATTTACTAGCTATTTCTGCCGCGCAGGAAAAATATTTTGAGGATCACGGCAGTTATTATTACGGAGTTAATCCTAACGCTAATTTGTCTTTGAGTAGTGTGACGGGTGATCCGTTTAGTTATAGTTGTTCGATTACTTTCCAGAACATACCGTATAATTGTACTGCAGGCGATAACAGAGATACGCTGACTTTAGATCCAAACGCAAGTCCTCCTGTAAGCTGTATCCCTAACAGCTGTGGTATATCTTAACGGGATGTTATAAATTTAAGAGAGGGGTTTATGATGTCCGGCATAGAAGCAATGACATTAATGGAGATCATCGTTGTTTTAATTATTGTAGGCATTGCCGCTGCTTGCTTTTTTCCAAATTATACCACACCCATTGAAAAGGCGCGGGCGGCAAATGCTCAGAATAATTTATTAGCCATTTATAGTGCAGAAAGAAATTATAATAATAACATTAATGGTGCTTATTGTTTAGCCGCTCCAAACACCGCAAGCTCTGCCTGTAATACTTTGCTTGCTGATAATAAGTGTGCGGACACTCTGGCGGCGATCAATTGTAATTTGTCTTTAAATATTCAGGATGATGGCACGTATTTATATGATTGCGGGGCAACGACGGCAAATGCCTGTACGGCAACGAGAAAGAATGGCCCTGCGGCTTTTTTAATTACAGTGGCATTAAATTCGGCGATTCAATTAAATGGAGAAGTGAATCCATCTTGTAGCACTTCTTATTGGTGTCCTTAAAGTTTATGCGGATAAAAAATTCAAATAATACAGCCTTTTCATTATTGGAAATATTGTTATCAGCTATTATTTTTATTATTTCCGTCGGAGGGATTTTCGCCACTTTGGGTGCTGTGCGCGCACCGGTGGCGAACAAGGAAAGCGCGTTGACGGCAGCCATTTTTAGTAAACAGGTACTTGAGGCCTTACGTTCTCAAGTGAGTGAGCAGGTGGGCCTAAACTTTTACACCAATTGCGCTGGCGGTTGTACGGATTTTTCTTTAGCTTTGGGGACCCATAATGTGACCAAGGCGACCCTTTCAGTAGTCGGATTAAGCTGGCCGCCAGTTTTGAACAGCACTCCTTATCCGGACGGGAATCCTCCCGTCTTGAGTTATGTGGTCTCTTGCGCGGATGGTAGTGCGTCTCCTTGTACTAATCCTGAAGTTGCCCATAAGGTTGTTTTAAATATAAACTACTGAAGGGGTGTCGTGTGAAAAAGATTTTTTCTAAAACAGCTTTTACCTTGATTGAGTTGATTGTTTCATTAGCGCTTGTTAGTGTTATTGTATTGGGCATCCTCGCTATTAGTACAGTGCTTAGTAATAATGGTCAGGATTATGGCCAGCGTTATTTAGTGAAATCAGAGACACAGATCGCCTTGAATCATATTTTGAATAATGCTTCTTTGGCTGTTGGCAGTGCTAATACCAATGATGAAGGTATCCTGTATAAAGGAAACTATCCAGGATTTGATCCCAACTCATTCTGTATACATCAGGCTGGCACAGGCGATGTTCCTCCTGGTCAAAACCTAATTAATTGGCCTAGCGATATTTGGTTATGTTATACCTGGTCACCTGCTACCTATCAAATTAATTGGTGCGCCGAGACTTATAGCGGTCCCGGTGCGGATCCTCGGGGGGCTTCCAGCTGCAGCACTTCAGTTACTCGTATTCCAAATCCACAAACAGGCACCAACACAACATTTTTAGGAACGGCGTATAGCATATCTAATCCTAGCTCTCTTTCATTTAATTCAACGACAGGGTTTTCCATTACCATCCAAAATTGTCTTAATGATTCTGCATCAAGTTGTTATAACCCAAACCCGGCGCTTCAGGATCCG
>CAZJZM010000102.1:0-3605 GCA_964550485.1 Microcaldota archaeon
CCTCACAGCTGCTATTATCTTCATCCTAGGCTCGTGCGTGAGTCTGTACCCTTCTATTCGCACCTGGTCGTTTCCCTTTCCTGCGCAACCATGCGCAATGCATTCAATGCCTTCCGTCTTTGCAACCTCTGCAGCTTTCTTCCCAAGTATGGCCCTGCCTATTGGCGTGGAAAGATGGTATTCTCCCTGATAGGACGCGTTTGCCTTTATGCCCTTAGCAATGTATTCGTCTGCGAACTCCTCACGAACGTCCATGACTAGCGCCTTCTTTGCGCCGAACTTGAGCGCCTTTGCCTTTACTGCTTCAAGATCATCGTGCTGTTGCCCTAGATTGAGGGTAAGTGTAGTTACATCAGCTCCATACTGGTCTATTATCCACTTTAGCATTACCGAGGTATCTAAGCCTCCTGAGTAGAGCAATAGAACCTTCTTCACCTCCCCTTTCTTCGCCTCGTAGGAGGCCACCTTTACGTATTCTGTTTTTTTGTCCATCCAAATCAGCTTGTCAAATTCTTAATCGTGGAACTGAACGATTCATACTCCTTCTCAAATGCTTTCTTCTCGCTTTTTATCTGTTCGGCATAGCCTTCAAGGCCAAGGTTTCCTGTGCCTCCTGTATGTTTCGATCCCTTAATTAACTTGTCTATATCGTCAGGCATCCATTTCTGTGCGGCCTTCTCGGCAAGTTTATACGCATCCCTGAAAGGCATGCCTTCCAAAGTCATCCCCAGCGCGTTATGTGTCGCGAAAATCTCCGAGGTCATCGCCTTCTTCATCTTCTCCGCATTAGGGCTCATGCTACTGAGCAGGACATTCGCAGCCCTCATCATATCCGTCGCGAGCTCGAGTGTCTGGAAAAGGGGCTTCTTGCCGTCCTGCATGTCCCTTGCGTATCCCGAGGTCAAGTTGCTTGAGAGACTAACAGATTCAACATAATAACCCAAAACCAGGTTGACTTTACTCCTCAGCAACTCCGCAACATCAACGTTCTTCTTCTGCGGCATGATGCTGCTTCCCGAGCAGAGCCTCTTGTCAACTTCGAAGTAGCCGTATTCGGATGTGGTAAAGAGCATGACGTCAGATGCAAACCGGTTTATATCAAGGAAGACCGGAAGGAGGGACGAAATGACCTCAGATTCGACTTTGCCCCTAGAATTCTGCGAATAAAGCGAGTTCTTCTGAAGTGCTCCGAAGCCAAGGAGCTTCGCGGTATATTCCCTGTCCAGCGGGAGCGGCACTCCGTAGGCCGCAGCGGATCCCAACGGCGATTTGTTATTCGTGGCATATGCTGCCTTTATAATATCAAGGTCATCGAGAAGGCCTTCGGTGAAGGCTCCTGCCCACATCCCCACCGAAGACGGCATCGCCTTCTGCATGTGGGTATAGCCAGGCATGGAAACAAACTCGTACTTCTTGGCAAATGAATTGAAGCTGTCAGCCATGGAGATGACTTCCTTCCACACCTGCAGAAGATTGCTCTTAGTGAAGAGTCGCAAATCGGTAAGGACCTGGTCGTTCCTTGACCTTCCTGTGTGTATCTTCTTTCCAACCTCGCCGCATTTCTCGGTTATGAAGTTTTCTATCTTTGTGTGTATATCCTCGTCTCCCTCCTCGAGCTTGAAGTTGCCTGACTTGTTAAGTGAAAGCACGTCCAGAAGCCCCTTCTTCACCGTCTGGAGTTCTGCTTCGGTAAGTATTCCTATCTTCTTCAGCATCATTACGTGGGCGAGCGTGCCATAAACATCAAACTCGACGAGCTTCTGGTCATTTTTCATATCTCCCTGCGTCTCAAAGATCTCTATCGCTTTCTCTAACTCCCAGTCTTTCTGCCAAAGCTTTTTCATGTTCCTCCTCTCATTCCGCGACCGTCAAAATATCCATACCTTCAAATCAGACTTAACTATATTCCTTTGAAATAATTAGTATATTAATCATTTGTTATATTTGGTATAAAAATGGTCTAAAATGTCTCAAATGATACAAAAATCAAGATGCGAAATAAGTAAATCTTTATATATGTGAAAAATCATCAATGATATGATAGTATGAACACCACAATACCAAGGGCAGAAAAGAGCATTAAACTTTCCGAACAAAAGATAACCGCTGCAATAGCGAAGGCAAATCTTCCAACTGATCAATTAACAAAAGCCCTTCTTGACGCGTTCACTAAACAAATAGCAGGAGCTTGGAAAGATCCTGCAAATTTAATAGCAGATTGGAGAATTGCAATGGATACTGTAGCAAGAGATCTACCCACTGCTCGAATTCTGCTGGATAAGATTTTTGACAGGGTAGCAATAGCAATATTTCCTGAATTAGCTGAAGAAGCAATAGCTCTCAGGGTAAGCGCCGCTGAGCGGGTACTGAGAGATTAAAAGTAAAATAAGGACTTCTGTACCTTCAAAGTCCTAGTTGCTACAAAGACCTATAAATTCCTTGCCGCCCAATCTAATCTGTGGGCTTTATGTACGACATGACAGTAAAGAAATCCTTCTCGGTCTACGAGAACATGAAGAACCCGACTTTCCTCAAGAAGTTCTACAAGTTCAAGACAATAGACCTGATAAAGAACAACGAAATATACGGATCCTCCCCTCCGGATCTATTCATAGGACGGATCGGCTATCCTGATGTCTACATAGGGCCGATGGTGCCTCCAACCCTGGGCGATACCGAAATAATGGGAACCCCTGAGCTCTGGGTGGGAAAGACGATACCCGAAATAGTCGAGCTGAGGTCATCGCTCGTGAGGGGCATGTACCGCACAAAGGTCTCCAATGTGGACAAGGGCAGGACTGAGCAGGCGGTTAAGGAGATAGCTCTTGCGGACAAGTTCACCAGCATAGACATGATGCTCAAGCATAGACCTTCGCTCAAGATGAGCTTCAACGAGAACAGCCAGCCTTTCGGGCCGAGCGCGCCGCTTGAGAGAATGACACTAGGAAACATAAAGGCGGACCAGAAGGTCGAGGACGCCTATCTTGATACCTCGATGACAGCCACCCGGGCCATAATCGAACTTTACGACAAGGGCGCGCTGGTCTCAAAGATACAGAAGGCCTTCGCTGCAGGGCTCCTCGGCAGGGGAAGGGCCAGGCGCTTCGTTCCCACTCGTTGGAGCATAACCGCAACGGACGACACCCTCTCAAAGCACAAGCTCAAGACCCTCAAGACAATGAACACGCTGGACAGCGTCAAGGTCTACCAGAACGTTGCTCTTGACAACAGATGGATAATAATGATGATTCCGGGGCAATGGGAGTACGAATCGATGGAAGCGTGGTATCCAAACACCACCTGGAACATGAACAGCAATGAAATAGACATTGGAGCATCGTACGAACCGTTCGAGGGCAGGAAGACCTACGCCGAGATAGGCGGCTGCTACTACGCCGCAAGGCTGGCTGTTACTGAGCTCCTGGAGAAGAAGCAGGCCCAAGCAAAGGTCATCATACTCCGGGAAGTTCATGCAGGCTATATAATGCCTGTCGGTGTCTGGAACGTCAGGGAACACGTCCGTGAAGCCTTAGGAACCGAGCCGTTGAGTTTCCCAAATCTGCAGGCAGCCTTCAGTTTCATCTCTTCAAAGCTTGAGATTCCGT
>CAZJZM010000103.1:0-2749 GCA_964550485.1 Microcaldota archaeon
GAAAAGGAGTGCGGTCAGGTCGCCCATCGTGATTGTTCACGGCCACGCGGATGAAGGCAGGGTCAAGAGCGTGAAAATGCGTGCTCAACATGCCGTTGATCGCATTCTTGCGTTGGGCAAGTACCATCTCGCAGCGGTCCCGCAGCCGTATGAGATCCATGGGAGAAAGCCCATTAAGGATATCCGACGTCTCCTTTGCGTTCATCCTTTCACCAGGCGCGAACAACCACTTTACTGCGCTCCTCCCGTGTCTTTCCTGTACTCCTCCATTTCTCTCTCATCCTCCTGGCACCTTTCGCAAATGCCCACGTCCACGTCTCCGTGAAGATGGCAAAAGGTGCGTTCACAGATCTCCGGTTCGTCCCAGCAACGTGCGTAGCGATCATGGGAATCGCAGATGACGCACATGGAGGCCTCTTTGTCGCAGAATGTGCACGACCATGTCACGTAGTAACGCTTGCACCCTTTAAAACCGCAGGTCTGGGTCTCCAATTCAAACTCAAGGACCTCTTCCAAACTCTTCACGTAACGCTCCAGATCGGCGAGCGACGGGGTTGTGGCATCAGATTCCGTTTCGCGAGCCCTCTTTGCCATGTTTGCGGGATGGTGATGTGACCAGAACACCAAGATTTTTTTCCTCGTCGACCTCAAATCGGCCTCAAATCAGCCTCAAATCGTTCAGAAGTCGTTCTGAGTCGTTCTGAGTCGTTCTAAGTCGTTCTAAGTCGTTTTGAGTCGTTCTGAGTCGTTCTGAGTCGTTCTGAGTCGTTCTGAGTCGTTTTGAGTCGTTCTAAAGTCGTTCTGAGTCGTTCTGAGTCGTTCTAAGTCGTTCTAAGTCGTTCTGAGTCGTTCTGAGGGCGAATCGTTCTAAGTCGTTCTAAGTCGTTCTGAGTCGTTCTGAGTCGTTCTGAGTCGTTCTGAGTCGTTCTACACCATGATTGGACAAGTTTTTCCGAATCCCCCCTCCGACGACTCCGTGCGAAGAGGAGAGGGTCTATCCGACGCCATGCCCCCCAGAGGATACACGGGCGGTCCCGGTTATCCCGTCCAGGGCCCGCTGCTGGGTCCCACGGATCTCCTTCGCGTCGTCGGCTACGACTTTGGCATGGCCCTATGGGACTTTGCAAGAACCGCCGCACGCTTTGTCTGGGGACTTCTCGTCCTGGGCCTCGGTTTCACAGCCACGGTCATTGCCTATGCACCTTTCTTCCTGGGGGTGCTCCTGCTACTTGCGGGTGCAATGTTTGGGCGCAAGGTCAGCATGGAAGCGAATAACCTTGCCCTTGTGCGTTACATTGCCGAGGGGTGCGCCGAGGACCCCTACCAGGAGGCCATGAAGTGTATGCAATGAAGCATTACTATGAGAGGGCAAACATCTGTGGGAGCGTGAATGCCTCCAAGGCCCCGGAGACGCGTCATGAACATTGGCAACATCCACTACGCGGACCCAGGCGGGGCACAACCAGTCGCACATCTGCTGCCGCCGCCGCTGCCATACCTGGGTCCAAGCATCATGGATGGATTTCGCATGTATCTGTACAATCTTTCGACGGCAATACTTCATCTGTTCATCGTTTCCATGCATGTGCTCATCGCGCTCGCCCGGTTGTATCTCGCGCTCGCCGAGGTCTTCCTCTACCTCCTGCCGTACTTGTGTGTCTTCTTCTGTGTTGCGTGGTCTGCCCTGTTTGCTTGGATCCTTTTCCGGGGAGGTCTGGATGCCGCATGGGAGATACTGTGTCTCGTGATCGCGGAAACCGTCAATGAATACCAGAGAGCCCTGGCGGCTACCATGACGGCCGTGGGCTGGTAAAAGGCTTCTGCATACACAAACAGAATGAAAGTCCTCGCCGTAATTGGCGACGCGGAGGATGAGACATAAACTACAAAAGCCTTACACTAGTTTGCTTTGCACTTTTCTCTGCATCAAGACGAGAGCATTCCCCAAAGATCCCGTGCCCCAGCTGCGTGCAGGCCTCGCTGGCCAAAACGGGCCATGGGTGCCACCAACTGGATGACCTCGGTGCCGGTCTTTGTGTGGCAGACCTTTTACCTCTTCATCATCTTCCCCGTGACCTTTATCATCGCCTTGATCCACTTCCTGGCCCAGCTCATTGCCTGGACGCCCTTTATCTTCCTGATGCTGGCGCTCTGGGGTGCGGGTACGCTGACCTCACGCTATGGCAATGTGGCCATTGAGGAGATTGATTACGTGTTTCGTTGTGTGGTCAACCCCGTGGTGGATAACATCATCGGGCCCCTCCTCAACCTGCTGCGAACCATTTACAACCCCACCATTTGTTTCTGGGACTCGGTGAATTGGTTCTTCTTTGGCTACTTCAATGCGGTCCTTGTGCCCGACGCGGTGGCCTGCGGCGCCTCCGCAGTGCTGGTCAACATTGGCTGCATAGCCACCCAGTTCTTCGACTCGCTCGTGGTGTACCTGGCCACGGGAGCCTTCCTCACAGGTTTCTACGACATGAGCAAGCTCAGTGCGGCCATGGTGCAGTTCGTGGACTCGTGGATTGTCATGATGTGTTGCCTATGCGAGGATCTGTGTTGTCTGGTCAAGGTGGTGCCCTTTGTGCTGCCCATACCTCCACCCTTTGGTCCCATTATCGCGGCCCTCATGACCCAATACGAGTTCTGGCAGTCCATTGAGAGTTTGATCAACACGGGCGCAGCCATTGCCCAGATCCTGTGGCCGCTGATTATCAATCTGCTCAACTTAACGTCACCTGCGTCGCGG
>CAZJZM010000103.1:2759-3589 GCA_964550485.1 Microcaldota archaeon
TGTGCCAATTTGTGGAACGCATCAATCCGGCCATTGAGAAGGCCCTGCAGCGTAACTGGGACACCTTTATCCCATGGCGCTTCAACTTTACCGGCGTCCTGGGTGTGGGCGTTGCCCTGGGCTGCATTGCCGTGGACTCGGTGCAGATTGTGTTCACGGTGGCCACCAACATTGATATTGTGGTGTTCAACATCTTCACGCCCGCCCCCAACACCTACATTGGCCCGCCCTACACCATGCCCGTGGACCTGTGGCGCGGCCCCATTATGCAGTCCATCATCATTGTGCTCAACACGTGGGCACCCACCACGGACCCTACTTACTACTTTGATGTGCACACCATTGGACGGACCACGTTCATCGAGGGAGCCTGTACGCTGGCCACACGCATCATCTGCGACTTTGACGGCACGGACACCCCCTGTTTCAACGACAACCCCGATTTTGCCAACATGACCATGAACGGCGGCTTCCTCCAGGACTTTAACTGGTGCTGCTTCGTAAACACGGCCATTACCAGCATCAACGACTTCAACGTCATCGTGTACAGCTTCTGGTTGCATACCACCAGCGCCGCCGACTGGTTTAGCTGGCTGGACACGGGCATCGGTCCCGGTCTCTACCTGGTGGCCAATGACCTTACTGCGGTGGCAGACTGTCTCTTCTCTCTCGTAGACGCGGTGCCCGTCGTTGGTTACTGTCTCAAACAGGTCTTTGTGCAGCTGCTCAAGTTCGCCTTCCTCCTGGGTGCCTTCTGGCTGCAAGTGATCGCAGCCATTGTGACCCTCATCTGGGACTTCCTCAACAACATGCAGACGCGCAACTTCCTC
>CAZJZM010000104.1:0-3500 GCA_964550485.1 Microcaldota archaeon
GGGTATGTCCAACTTTGGTCAATCTGAGATAACGCCGCTACGATGCGTATCCCGCGAGACGGCCCGGACATGGTTTTTTCCCGGGACGACCTCCCCGAGTGGACACCCCCTCGGGGCAGCCGAACAAAAAAAAGTTTTTTTTTCGTGATTAAATTTATTCACTTTTCCACTTGAGCGACCGCGCCTGTGTTCAAAAACGGAAACATTGCTTCGGCCATGTCCGGTGTAAGAGGTTCCCCGAATTGACGAACTGGTGCCGGATGCTCATCTCTGCACTGTTCGTAGAGTTCTCGGATCCTGTTCACCCTGGCAATTTCAATCTTGGCTGCCTCTGTGTATGTCTCCGGATCATCTGGATGAGGAGCACGCGGGATTCGCAGACCCCCAAGGTGATCCCTCTCACAGAAGATCTGAAGGCGATCACCCGGACGAGGGTCACGATGGATAGGGGGACCTCCCAGGTGATCCGTTTGGTTGGAGATCTGAGGACGCTGGTTCATTTCACTATGCACGTGCTTGTGCTCAGAGTGTTTCATTGGCAAAGGGGAGTTCAAGGTGCCCCGTCGACTTGTTGTTGGTGCCACCACCAGCTGTGTCCCCCCTGCAGCATTGGGCCATGACTCGTCGGTCAGTGGTCCAAGTGTAGAGATCGATCCAGGCCCTGTCCACGTCGCTCAGGTTGTAGGTGGTGTCCGAGGCAATGGCATGGGCAGCCAGCCAATCATAGCGAAATGCAATGAGCAAACCATTGAGTAGGAGGGCCACCAGGTTGACGGCCAAGTCCTTGAGTGTGAGTTCCTGGGCCACGCACACAAAACAGATGAAGAGACTGCTGTACAAGGTGAGCAGCAGGAGGCTGCGAGGTGGGTACATTTGGCCAGGGCTGTGATACAGTTTGAGCAGCATGATGAGGGTGCCGCCCCATACCATGAGCACAAAGCAAAGGGTGGCCAGCTCGTGGATGAGCACCGCCGAGCATACACAGATAAAGGCAATGCTCATGTGTAAGACGACCATCATGGCCAGCACCGCGGGCCGTCGATAGCGACGGGCGCAATCCACCATGATGGCATAGCAAACGGCCAATGTTGTAATGCCCAGCAACAACAAGACAAGGCAGACGGTGCTCATAAAGGTCTCCACATTGATAAACTGGGGCAGCAGCACCGTGGCACACAGCGTACAGGTCCAGGCCACCAACTCGTTGAAGAGCACACCCGTGAGCACCCGGATAATGGGCAGCGTCCGGAGTTCATCGTCCGACGCAATCAGGTGGCTGTCGAGGAGACCCGTATCCACCTCTTCCACTTGCATCGGGCGTGGTCGTCGTCGTTGACCCTTGTCCAGTGGGTTAGCGTGTTCCTCGGGTTGTTCCAATTCACACGGCACGGCATTGCGGCGAAGCTGTTCCAATCGCCCTAATAAGAACAACTCTTCCATGTGGCACTCTCGACGTTGTTGTTGTTGTGCTTTACTTTGAGACGTGCAGCACCAGTGCATCCAGGTGTTGAAGGGAGTAGCGTCCACGCCAGAGCTCGCACCTGGTGATCGTGTCCCAAATGTTCACGTGAATATCTCGACTCTTGTACTCTGTGGACAGGCCCAAGACCTTCTCAGGTGGTGGCTTGATACCGCTGCCCTTTGAGCCCCAATTCTCGAATCGCGTTGACCCACCCAGCACCATTCCAGTCTGCCAGTAGTCGCACCACTCCTGTGTCACCTCAATGTGCCACTGCGGGAAGGTGTGTTCACGATACCACTTGTCATAGAGGCATAAACTGGTCCTCGGGCAGAGTGTCTTGCAAAATTCCTCACATTCTGCGGAAATGGCCTGGACTTCGTCCTTGAGTCGCTGTAGGGAAGCTGCATCCTTGCACAGCGGGATCTCCTTGGTAATGGCGATGAGGCGAGCAATTTGCTTCCCCTTGGCCTCGTACAACTTGACGATACAGTCCTTGATGCGTGCGTTGTACTCCTCAATCTTGGCCTGACAGGCGATGCGGTCACGAGCTTCTTGTTCAGCATCCAATCGTTGTGCTTGTGTGGCGAAAAGATCGTCCATCTTGAGAAAGTAACCCTGTGTATGCGTGTGTGATGCGTGTTAAACTGAATCCGCCATCTCTCTCGCAGATTTTTTTTCTTTTTGGTTTCCCGCCCAAAGGGTGACGTCAACGGGATGCGCGGCCCGAAGAAAATTTATCTTTCACTCTGCGTGCAAGTCTCAATTCGACCACCAACTACCAACCCATCATCATCATTATGTCTGCCCCGGCCGACAACCGAACTGCCCTCACACCCGAGGAGATCAAGGCGGAACTACAACGCCGCCAAGATGCCTTGGAGGCAAGGAACGCAGCAGCCAAGCGTGAGGCCAAGACGCGGCTGGACATGGCCCGCAAGATGAGTGCGGCCCGATCCAAACCGGGCTGCATCACGTTGCCCGTCATCTTTTGCAACCGTCGTGCCAGCGGCAAGAAGGGAGCTGCCCAGACCGCTGCTGCGGGTCAAGGCGGAGGCGGCGACAAGAAGGACCCTCCCGAGGTGATCGACGTGTTCCCCATTGTCAGTGGGCTGGCTGCACACAAGATTCCAGGCCTCGAGTACGAGATTATCAGCCCCACCTCCATCAAGATCCCCGCCCGCAACACCACTCGCATCACTGCTGCCCGCAAAGCTCTCGAGGCGGCCGTGACCGATGCCGATATTCTGACGTGCAAGGCCGAGCTCAAGGAGGCCCAAGCCATCATGGGCTGGTTCGTCATTGAGCAAGGCAAGGCCGTCTCACTCAAGACGTTTGAGCGCCAGGCAGCCAAGGACCTCACCCCGCTGTACACGGCCCAACTGGCTGCGGTGGAGGCCGTCTACCAGAAGTTTACGAGCAAGAAGGATCAGAAGGTGGTGGAACGCATCGAACTCCAATGTGGACTCCCCGTGCCTTTGGAATGCCCGTATTCGCCCATGGTGATGCTGCTGGACATCCTGGATCTGCACCAGTTGCCCGTGCAACTGCCCCGCGACGATGAACCCTACCCGGGTGCCATGATCGCCTACTTCAAGGACTACCAGCGCAGCATCGAGGACGAGGACAATGGACGCGGATGTGTGGTGCAGAAGATGTTCAACAACGACATCCGCGAGAGCGACTACGAGTACGTGCCCACCAAGAAGGACGAGCCCCATTTGCTCAAGATGACGTATCGCATGGGCCAGGACCAAGAGGCGGCACCGGGCTACCCTGTCTCGGGCGTGTTTGGCATCCAGGCCCGCTTCATCGAGGGAGGCCAGGCTGACCAGAAGGACAGGGTGCTGCTTCGCACGGCATTTGGTATCAACAATCCCAAGACATGGGCAGCCCTGATGCCCGTGAACCACGTGCCTGCCATTATTGCTGGCTCCATCAGTGCCAAGGAGACGCAGCAAAACAACCCCGGACGCGACTTCCGCAAGGACTTTGGCACCGTGTGCTTCTTCGGCAATGCCATGTACGTGGAGCTGCGCGA
>CAZJZM010000105.1:0-3460 GCA_964550485.1 Microcaldota archaeon
TGTTTGCTGTTCACTGTTCACTGTTCACTGTTTACTGTTTACTGGAGTTTCAAATGCTGATTCTCGTCCTTGGCAAAGGTAAGACCGGTTCTCTTGTGGCCGAGGTTGCCAGCCAACGCGGCCACATTGTTCGCGCGCTCGATATTCACGAGAATGCGCACGCCTCCGCTCTGACCGCGCCCACCCTGGCCGGAGTGGACGTGGTGATCGACTTTACCGCTCCCGAAGCCGCAGTGGAAAACATTCTCGCCGTGCTGGCTCTCGGCGGCCGGATCGTGGTGGGCACCACCGGTTGGTATTCGCACCTCGACGAGCTGAAGTCCAAAGCGCAAAAAGGCGGTGGAGCGCTTCTCTACGGCACCAACTTTTCCATGGGCGTGCAAAAGCTCTTCCGCCTGACGGCTGAGTTGGCCGAGCTTGACGGCTACAGCTTTTCCATCGAAGAGACGCACCATGTAACCAAGCTCGATGCGCCCTCCGGCACAGCGATCACACTGCGCGAGATCATCCAGTCGGTCCGGCCCGACGCCAAGGTTGAGATCACTTCGCACCGCGTGGGCGACGCCAAGGGCGAGCATGTGGTGTTGGCGAAAAGCGACGTGGATGAGCTGGAGATTCGCCACGACGCCCGCTCCCGGCGCGGGTTTGCGGAGGGCGCGGTCCGCGCGGCTGAATGGCTGGACGGCAAATCCGGCGTCTTCGATTTCCGCGAGATCTTCGATCAGCTCTGATTGGTGGCGTGTTCCTCGATGGGCTCCTGCCAACCCTCACCATCCGAGAATGAGGGGTACGCATTCAAGAGAGCATGCGTCTTGCAGTTAGGAACAGGCTGGCGAATCCGTGGGCCATTCAGCGAGCGTGCGGAGGCGTATCTGTCCGGGGCTTTTGCGCCTCTTTGCGGGACTATAATCTTGTCTTTCAGGTTTTGATGGTGTGAAGGCCGTAGGCAACTGCTTGCGCCGCGAGACTGGATGGCAATGGAAGCTCTGGCTCAATTTGGCTTGAACGCCGGGCGGCCCATCGGGTTGCACTGGCCAGTGCTCCTGCTTCTCATATGCCTGTCGGGCGGCGCGGGCGCCGTGTTGCATCGCCTTCAGGCGAAGTGGAGAGTACGGGAGCGGAGCGCCGGTTCAGCAGTGGACGAGTTGGCCATGCTTCGCACCCTGGTCGCCAACCTGCCGGATCCCATTTACGCAAAGGACACGAGGAGCCGCTTCGTTCTGGCAAATGACGCCGCGGCGAAGAACATGGGGGCAGAGCGCGGCGCCGACCTGGTGGGAAAAACGGATTTCGACTTCTTCCCGAAAGAGCTGGCTGCGGGCTTCTTTGAAGACGAGCGAAGGGTCCTGGTCTCAGGTCATCCCCAGGTCAGCAAAGAAGAAGTCATTTCGGATGCCAACGGCGAGACCAGGTTTCTGTTAAGCACCAAGGTCCCAATCTTCGACGCCGCCGGCAAGCCGGCCGGCCTGGTCGGGGTGGGGCGCAACATTACCGCGCGGAAGACTGTGGAGGCTGAGCTGCGGCGTGTGCAGGAAGAGTTGGAATTCAAGGCCACACACGATTCCCTCACCTTGCTGCTCAATCGCGGAGCCATCCTGGACATGCTTGCCCGCGAGGTTTCCAGGAGCGTCCGCTCAGGAGGCAGCCTGGCGATTCTGCTGGCGGATGTTGACCACTTCAAGAACGTCAATGACACCCATGGCCATCCCATAGGCGACGATATCCTGCGAGAAGTTGCCAGACGGCTGCTTGGCGCGGTGCGCGCTTACGATCTGGCGGGACGCTATGGCGGGGAGGAGTTCCTGATTGTCCTGCCCGACTGCGGCGCCTCCGACGCGTTGGCGCGGGCCGATCAGTTACGTGCGGCAATAGCGGAGCAGCCGATGCTGACCGCGCAGGGCCCAATCTCAACAGCCGTCAGCATCGGCGTGATCGTGGCCCAGGACTGGGGCCAGCCGACATCCGAGACGATTCTGCGCGAAGTGGATAACGCGCTGTATGCGGCCAAAGCCTCTGGCCGGAATTGCTGCAAGCTTGCTGTGCCTTCCGTTCAAGCGCCGCCCGCTGGTTGACGAATAACGGCAGGAAACCGGAGCGGGGAAAAGCTTCAGGATGATGAGTTTCGGTCTCATGCATCGGTTCCAGTTTCCCATCCTGTCACAGCCCGCGCGTTATACACTTTTCAGGTATGGAAACGACAGGCTGCGGTACGGCAATCGTAACGCCCTTCCGGGCGGATGGCGCGTTGGATGAAGCTGCGCTCCGGGCGCACGTGAATTGGCAAATCGAGTCGGGCATCGACCTACTGGTGGCCTGTGGCTCTACGGGCGAGGCGTCGACGCTGGACGAAGAAGAGTGGCTGACGGCCGTGCACATTGTGGTGGAGCAGGCTGCGGGCCGCGTTCCGGTGTGGGCCGGATGCACGCTGAACAACACGCGCGCGCTGGTTCGCCAAGCCAGCCAGTTGCGGCGAGTGCATGGGCTGGGCGCAGTGCTTTCGGCCAACCCCTACTACAACAAGCCTTCGCAGGAGGGCCAGTTCCAGCATTTCCTTGCCCTGGCGCGCGCGGTCGATCCGCTGCCCGTGGTGATCTATAACATTCCGGGCCGCACCGGCGTCAACCTTGAGCCGGAGACCGTTGCCCGGCTGGCTGCCGCAGCCCCCAACATTCAGGCGATTAAGGAATCCAGCGGAAAGCTGCCGCAGATTGCCGAACTGGTTCACATCATGCCGCGCAATTTCAAAATCTTCTCCGGCGACGACAACATGGGGCTGGCCTCGATTGGCGTGGGCGCGCACGGATTGATCAGCGTGGCCTCAAATGAAATTCCCTATGAGATGGGTCGCATGATTCGCGCAGCGCTCAACAACAACTGGACCGAGGCGCGCGAGCTGGAACGCCGCTACACCCGCCTGATCGACGCCAACTTCTGGGACTCGAATCCCTGCCCGGTGAAGACCGTGCTCAGCCTGATGGGCCGCTGTTCCGACACGGTTCGGCTGCCACTGGTGCCGCCGTCGGCGGCGATTCGCTCTAAATTGGAAAAGCTTGCCGGCGAACTTGGCTTGCTGAAGCATCTTCCGCCGCCGGAGGGCTATCGCTCTGAAGTCTTCTAGGCCGCCGTCTCTCATTCCGGGTCTCAAGTTCTTGCCGCGCTGCGTCATATTGGAGATTTCAAAATGAACCCACGCTTGACAGTTGGGCCATGCCTCGCGGTTATGGCTGCCTCACTCTTTGTTGCGTTCCTCTGCGCCGCACAAGGCCAGACCGCTCCCGCACCGCAGTCTGCCGATAACGCCGGCTTCATTTCGCTTTTTGACGGCAAGACCCTCGACGGGTGGGATGGGAAGCCGGGCCTGTGGAGGGTTGAGAATGGCGCCATTGTGGCGGAGATTGCTCCGGGCATGTTTCCCGAGAAGATGTTTCCCAACACATTTCTCATCAAGCGAGGAGTCGAA
>CAZJZM010000106.1:0-3417 GCA_964550485.1 Microcaldota archaeon
AGTGCAGTTGATGGACTCTGAGACCTATGAGACCTTTGAGATAGCGATAACCGACGAGTTCAGGAGCGCCATGAAGCCCGGAGCCGAGGTCGAGCTTCTCATCTACGGAGAGAACAGGGCGATTTCAAGAGTTTTGAGCAGTGCGTGATACAATGGATATAAGCATAAGCAGCGAGAAAGAGAACAAGCTATTCAGCAGGAAGGAGCTACTTTTCACAGCCACGAGCACTGGAAGCAAGACTCCTTCAAAGGAGGAGGTGAAGGAGGCGATCTGCAAGAAGCTGAGCCTTAACCCAGACCTCACAACGGTGATCAAGATAACGCAGGAGTACGGAAGCAACGTGAGCGAGATAATAGTGCATTCATATTCAAAGAAGGAGGCGATGGACAGCCTTGTGAGGAAGCCGAAGGAGAAGAAAGAGAAGGCTCCTAAGGCTGCGCCTCCGGCAGCAAAGGCTGAAGAGAAGAAGGAGGAGGCTCCGAAAGAGGAGAAGAAGGAAGCTCCAAAGCCGGCAAAGGCCGAGGCTAAGAAGGAGGAAAAGAAGGAAGAGGCTAAGAAGTAGGCGTTTATATGGCAAAGGATGCAAAAGCTAAGAAAAGGGCAGAGTTCGCTGCTGCTGAGAAGATGTGCCCCAAGTGCGGCGTGAGGATGGGAAACCATGCCAACAGGTTCGCCTGCGGGAAGTGCGGCTTTACTGAGATGAAGAAGAAGGGGGCTTGACTAGATTCCAAGAAGGCCGATTAGAAGCAAATCAAAAAACAAAGGGCTAGAAAGCAAGATAAGGAGTGGAGCTGTCTTCCTTTTTATAATTTTATTATTAATATTGGTAAACGCAGGGATAAGCGGATTGCTTGCTGTACTTGGATATTCCCAGCAGAATTTGGCATTCATATCGGACGTCATACTGGGTTTTTCGTTCCCAATCTCTGTCTTGATCTATTTCAGGGCCTACAGGAAGATGAATGGCAAGGAGATCATAGAAGCACTGGGCGTAGGAAGGAGCAAGCTCTCGCTCTTTACACTGGTCCTCGGCTTCCTTATCTTTATTATAATTATGATATTGAGCATCGGAACCGGAATCATCCAGAATATTATCAATATCCCGATAAACACAAACGTCAACCTTGCGCTTGAGGGAGCTCCTCTCTGGTTCTGTCTTTTTGTTGCGGTCATAGAGCCGATAAATGAGGAACTGCTCTTCAGAGGTTTCATGGTCCCGAGGATAGGCATAGTCTTAAGTTCTGTGGTCTTCGGTGTGCTGCACGCGAGCTATGACTCGACCTTCGCAATCGAGGTAATCGCAGCCGTACTCTTCGGAATTCTCTCAGGATATGTTTACAAGAGGACGGGCTCGCTGTATCCTTCCATCATAGCCCACATACTAGTGAATACGCTTGCGGTCCTGGCGTTTATAGGTTAAATCGCCTTCAGAAAGGAGTCTTTCAGAATAAACTAATTATTTGTATCTACGCGCAGCCCACGCATCCCTTCGTATAACAGCCTCTTGTTCTGGAGTAAAAAGTGTGCCCCTCTTAGTAGTTGGTTTTTGTACTGTTGTCTGTGACAAAGGTAACATATTGAATTCGGCATGTGAATATAGATATGAAGACGGTTCTCTGATGGGAGGAATATCGCGTCCGCGAAGGGCTAATGCAAGCATTACAGGAAGACTTCTTTCCATTAGATCTTCATGTGCTCTCCCGTATGCTTCACGGCGTTGTGCACGGATATCCATGATTACTTCGATAAGTTGTTCTTTGCTAATGTGTTGGAGAGCAAGACTTATTTCATCATCTGAATTTTTGGAGAGTTTGACGTTCAGTTTTGTATCACAAGAGTTGGCGAATTCGAAAAGACGACAGCTTATAGCATCAAATTTTACTAGTTCGTCTTCGGGTATCTGGATTTGAATTGAAGTGATTCCCTCTAGTCCCCTAAAGGTTATTCTGTCGCTTTGGATCTGCCACCTCAATTCTCCTATTGCCCCTTCCTTAGGCTGTATTTTCAATTCGCCGTTGGGCTTAATTTGGCGTGTTACCTCCTGCTGCTGCGTCACTGAGTTGCCTATAAATAGTTTCTTAAACCAGGTCATTTAATCTGTAATTATTGATACTCATTTCTGATATATAAGGTTTGCACATGTTGCTTATTGGCTATTTAAGATTGAAGATAGCTCCGATTTATCGTATCTGCTTGTAGTCGTTCTTGGGCTTCTTAAGGAAAGTATATCTGGCCATGTTGCCTATGTAGTAGTTGAAGAATCCGTGGACACCCCATTCCTTTATCCTCCTTACGCTCGTGTAGACTGTTGCGTCCTTTATGAAATGTATCTTGCCGAGCTTCTTCAGCCTGAGCGAGAGATCCCAGTCTTCATAGGTTATCATTTCTGGATTGAACCCTCTTACCCTGTCGAACGCTTCCTTTCTCACCGCGAAATTGGCACCAACTATGCATGGCCTGCGTAGAAGTATCGAGCTTCTCACAAATATCATTGATACGAAGGAATATCCTTCCTGTATGAGAAAACCGGCCTTCTCCAATGGCAGTATAGGTCCAGTCAGTGCGACTGTTCGCGGATCCTTGAACTGCTGATGATAAGTCTTGAGAAGGTTCTTTGATGGAACGGTATCCGCATCGATAAAGAGGAGGATCTTGCCCTTTGCTGCTTTTGCGCCGCTGTTTCTCGCCGCGGCCGGACCTCTCTTTTTTTCTATCAGTACCTTTCCACCTCTGCTTGCTATCTTCCTAGTGTTATCGCTGCTGTCACCATCTACTACGATTGTCTCGAATGACCTGAAACTCTGGCTTCCGAGCCCGTCCATGACACGCTTTATGTACTTCTCCTCGTTTAGTGCAGGGATTATTACGCTTATTTCTGGTGTCATGCGCTCATTTCTTGTGGGTATTCAAGCTCTCGGAGATTTCAGCCACTCCCCTTGCAATTATGTAAAGAACGAGTATTGCGGTCAGCACATAGCCGATTATTGCAGGATAATTCCAGATGTACATCAGCACGAGATAGGAGAATGTGACGAACTTGACCACATTGACGCCTCCGCGCGCTATGTTTGATGCGAATAGCGTCCTTCCCAGCCTTGTTTTCATTTTGGAGGAGGTTCCCTTTGATGCCATCAGTGCGTCAACGAAAGAGTGGCGTATTAGAACTATCAGGATTACAAAGATCGGAAGAATATGGACATAGGTGAAGACAATCCAGAGGGAATATTCTACAACTCTGTCTCCGGCAACGTCCATCCTCGGACCGTAGGGCGCGCTTTTCTGTATGCTCTGCTTTACCTTGCTTACCTCTGCCCTGGCGGTTGGGTTTCCCATCGCAGCGCGCAGATATGCGCCGAAACCTATTTTCCCCTTGCTTTCTTCGGAAACTGCAAAATAGCCGTCAACACCATCCAGCA
>CAZJZM010000107.1:0-3314 GCA_964550485.1 Microcaldota archaeon
TAGGTGGTTGTTACTGGTTAGTTATTTCTTCTAATAGTATAACTATAAATTACAAAACCTCCTACGGGGCCCTTGTCTCACCCTCAACTTCATGGACACCTTATAATAATGGAAACTGGCAATATGTAACTGGTGTAATAAACAGAAATAGCGGACAAATTACATTATATATTGACGGCGTGTCTGTGGCTTCCTCGGGGTTTACAGGAGAGAGCGGAGCTACTTTAAGCACGTCAGACCTCTTTCTTATAGGCGCGTATGGGAACAGCGCTGGCGGAGTACCTCCCGTGTCTGGGAATTATTTTAGTGGTTCAATCGCAAACCTGCAAGTTTACAACACCTCCTTCTCGCAGAATGATGTAACCGCGCTTTACGATGAGGGGATAGGCGGCGCACCCATAGCGCTTCCTTGGCTTGTTGCCTGGTGGCCGCTCAATGGCAACGGCAATGATTATAGCGGAAACGGCAACAATGCAAATATAATAAGCAATGTGATCTACACCACAGGATGGACCAGCGGATACACTGCGCCGCCTTGAGTGCCTAGAATTAATGGTTGTTCAGCGGATAATAAGGGGATGGAAGATTGCAATGAAGGAATTGGTCTGCAGGAATCTTACAAAGAATTATGGAAAAGGCAGCACGGCGCTTGATGGCCTTGCCCTTTCAATCCCTTCGAAAGGAATATTCGCGCTCATAGGAAGGAACGGCGCGGGCAAGACGACGCTCACGAGGATACTTGCCACTGAACTTATGCCGACTTCCGGATCCGCTACCATCGATGAGATGGATGTAGTGAAGGATGCTGGAAAGCTCAGGAACATGATAGCTGTGCTGCCGCAGGAAGCCAGGGCTGTCGCCTGGCTCACGCCGAAGCAGACCGTAATCACCTATCTTATGTACAGGGGAATCGGATACTACGAAGCCAAAGACAAAGCCCACAGGGCGCTTGAGGACATAGGCATGGCGAAGTACGAAAACACCCTGAACGAAAAGCTGTCAGGTGGGCAGAAGAGGAAAATTCTTGTGGCCACGGTACTCGCTTCTGAGGCGCCCATAGTATTTGTCGACGAACCGACTACTGGTCTCGATCCCATTTCTAGGTCGGAGCTCTGGGAGACCTTCAAAGAACTGAAGAAGGATCACTTCATCTTCTTGACAACTCATTATCTCGAGGAGGCCGAGAAGCTGGCTGACAGGATAGGCATACTGCACAACGGAAAGCTGATGGGGATGGGAACCCTGGAGGAGCTGAGGAAGCTTGTGAAGTACCAGTACAGCATAAGGATATTGCAGAAGAAGACCAGCGTGAAGATAAAGGAGGGGCAGAAGGTAGTCGGGGAGGATGGATTCACCCAGATAATGACAACCGAGAAGGAAGCCGACGCTCTCGCCATAAGATTCATAAAGGAGAAGATAAGGTTTGCGATAAATCCGATATCCCTTGAGGACATTTTCTATTACATAGTCAAGAAGCCGATATATGAGGAGGATGGACAGGACACTGAAGAGGAGGGAGGCTGGTGAAATGGGAAACAAGATTCTTAGCCAGATAAACGCCTCGATCCTTGTCAACGCGATTTATGCAATGCAGGGCTATCCCGCGATGCTAATAAGCAACCTTCTTGCGCCCATAGCCATAATAATAGTGGTCACGCTGGTTAGCCAGGGTGCGCTTGTGGGCGTGGCGGTATCTGGGGCGCTCAGCACGGCTTTTGTGGGAGGAGGTCTGAGCCTGCAGGCCTATCTCTCCCATCTGAAGAACGACTTCAAGCTTCAGGACATGGTTGTGAGTTCGCCAACCAGCGCGGCGGTCTACCTGCTCGGCATGGCCATATCTGAACTTATCTTCCAGATACCCTCGATAGTCGTCCTGCTTGTCCTGGCGTTCTTCTTCGTGCACGTGACTCTCTCCGCAGCAGCTGCTCTGGAGATATTCGGAGTGCTGCTCCTGCTTTACGTTTTTTCGGTCGTTCTGGGATTCTTCCTCTCGACGCTCTCCTCTGACATCATACAAAGCTGGGCCTTCATAGGAATATTGTCCATACTCATGACGACCATACCTCCGGTATACTATCCGATAGCATACATCCCATTGCCCTGGAGGTACATAGCGTATATTTCACCCACAACCTACGCGGCTGGAATAGTTCAGAGCGTCTTCGGGTATCCAACAAATATAGCAATAGATTGGGCCGTACTAATCGGGCTTACTTTGATACTCTTCGTTGTGGCTATGAAAAAGAACAGATGGAGGGACGTCTGAGTCTGGATGTAATTCATTCCTCCAAGGTTTAAATCTGGTCAGCTCGCCCTGTAGGAGAAAACCACAGCCACGCTCTCGGTTACTGTCTCAGTTCCGTTGAAGAAAATCGGGCTCGGCGTCTTGCCCACCGGTGCTGAGGAAAGAACTGGACCGCCTGTGGATGATCCTGCTCCTGTCGCATATGGCAGGACTATCGGATAATTGAAATAATTTACAGTGATGTTGCTTACGGTGAGATTCTTCCCCGGAAGGAGCGCGTCCGCCTGTGCGGTGGCGTTCGACATCGCATCCGAAAGGGCCGATAGTCTGAGACTGGAAAGCTGTGAATCCGAGAGAATCGGGGTCGCGCCGTATATCGAGATTCCGTTTATCGCGGAGAGCGCGCCGAGGGCGCTGCTTACGTTCTTCACGCTAGGTATGGTAACGGTCAGGCTTTCCTGTGCCACGTAGCCGTTGTATGAGTATGCCTCCATCGGGTAATAGTAAGATGTCTGGTTGTTGAGCGAGTAGTAGCTTGTCTGTATGAGGCTCGTGTTGCCGTTGACGTATTTCGAGAGGGTCGCGTTTGTCTGGTTTAATTCGGAGGAAAGATTTGCTGTTGCTGCGTTGGCTGTTTTTCCAAGGCCCTGAATCTCTATGCTCAGTGTCGCCTTGATCGCAGAACCCTTCGCGGTTCCGACCGAATTGATCTTCAGATAAGAGAGGGTGCTTGGAGTTGATGTCTTGTTAAGGCTGCTCGTGCCTTTGAGTACACCATTAAGATAGGAGAAATTATTTGATATCTGGAAGAACATTACCAGCTGTACGACCAATACCACCGCCACAATTCCTATCAGGATATATTCTACTCCGTTTTTCATTCGATCACATATATAAACTTATTATTAATTGATAATGCCAGGCTCTACGCTCTGGGTCACGGTGCCGTTGTAGGGTTTGTTCCCGACCGTAACCAGCACCGGAGTAACGCCTCCTCCGCAGAGCCCATCTATCCTGAGCCAATAGGTCCCCTTGATCGCAGTCTGGTTTGTAACAAGTATGATGGTGA
>CAZJZM010000108.1:0-3300 GCA_964550485.1 Microcaldota archaeon
ACTGTGCGTCTTATCTTTTGTTGCCTTTTCTGAAACATTAACGGACTTATAGCTCATATGACCATCTAAGACTCATAGACCGATCCATATATAAATAGTTTCCGACTAGCCCTCTTTTGAGGAAGTGAGCGTACATATGTTAAAGATACGTCAATCGGCAAAGTAGGAGAATAACCTTTTAAGAGCGTTCAGAGAAGGGGAACCAGAGGTTGAGATTATGGACACTGGAGGAGGTCACTGTTAAATTTTGGCCAAATTATACACGTAGAAATACTCAATAATCTATCTTATTTTGAGGGCTTATTTTATTTAGTTCTACCAAAGTATCATAAATTTTGGTATATCTCGGATCAAAGTTTCTATAACATAATGATCCGATTATCACGTCCGTTAAGATCATGCTTTTTGTTTCTGTTCCATCTATCAAATCTAGTCTTTCCTTTGTTTTATGGAATGTTGTTTCATCAAAAATCGGTCTTATATGGAGTATGCTATCCGGAATTCCCATATCCCCTGTAAACGCATTTTCGTTAATTATCTGTTTATCGAAACTTATAGTATTTGTAAACCATTTATCCTGGTTTTCCACAAATTTATCATAATTATTTGTTTGAATTACAAAGATTGCATTATATTTTAGGTTGGATGGTCCGATGGTTAAAGTGACCCTTTCTATTATCCCTTTTTCTTTTAGCTTGTAGAAAGCGTAATTTGATCGTCCTGGATTGAAACCGTGCTTCCTATCTATATCTCCAAATTCCTGCGCACCTGCCAGTATTAGTTCCTCGAGAACAACCCGTTCAATATTAGTTAATGGGGCCTGTGCGGTTTTAATTCGCTCCGATTTGGTCAATTCCGTGCCGATTACGCTCTCTGTAAACTGCCTTCTTAGTGGTAAGGTCACTCCGACAGTCATGTCCAACGGAGTTATATACCATTTTGCGGTATAACTTGGAAGTGCCTTATATCTCCGCCATCCATAAATGAAATTCGCCAGTAGCTCTGTATTTTTAAGATAAAATATGACCATCATATCATAGATTCCATTTATCATCGCCACCAGTGCAACGTGCGGATCGTCCTCGAATGCCTCCTTTACCTCCTTCACCGTCGGAATCTTGTCCTCGAACTTCACCAACGCTATGTATCTCAGGTATCCCAGCTTCAGCGTGTTCACCTCTGCGAAGTACCTTATGTTGTACTTTGTCTCCAGCCTCTTGACGAAGTGCCTTGTCCCAGTTACCGACATTCCTATCCTCTTGGCCAGCTTTGCCATCGACATCCTGCCGTTCATGCTGAGGTTCCTCAGCGCTATCGCCTCCCTCTCGTCGTACTGCTCCTCCGCCTTTGGCCCTCCCTCCCTGACCTCCAGCATCGCCAGCTTCCTCTCGCCCTTCGCTATGAACTTTCCCTCTTTCGTTATGTGGCCGATGTAGTAAGTCTTCACCACCGTCTTTCCAGTCCTCGCGCTTGTGGCGGAAGAGTACTCGTATACGTAGTACTGCCCTGATATGGTATGCAGGGACAGCCTCTTCCCTGTCGCCAGCTTCAGCTGCTCGAAAGCCTGCCGCACCTCCTCCGGCACTGCCCGGACACCCATGATCGAATATTTGTTAGTAGATATATAAATATCTATCCACTACGTCAGCTATTTAACCAACAAAATTAAGCGTATAGTTGGTTAATTTGCCCTAACTTTAGTTTCTTTTTTCAATTTAAGCGTGCTTTTGCCAAAAGAAGCATTGGAATGGCAGTTAATTATCACGCCAGATATTTATAGAAGAACTGAGCTAAGAACTAGCGTGGGTTGCGATCATGCAGGGATGCGTGGTTGCTCATGGATGGTATCGTGGGATACAAGAAACTTAACGTGAAGGGGCGTTACGGCATTTGCAGGTTCTACCTCATAAACCCGGAGCGGAACGCATCCGTCAACTCGAACGTCAGGAAGCTGCTGGGCGTCAAGGAGGTGGACGAGGTGTACGTCACCGAGGGCCCCCACGGCCTGATAGCAAGGGCCAGGCCCAGCTCGGCGGTAAGCAGCAGGAGGACCACCACGAGCATAGTAAGGCAGTTCCACGGGAACGTGGGCGTGATAACAAGCTACGCCAGGTATAGAAAATGAAAATGACGCTCGATATCGAGATTCCATCATTCCAACCTCTGTGCGGGGCCGAAAGGCCCTGCACACTAATGTTTAAATTTCGATAAATGCTATTAAATGTGGTTATATGATAAGGGTTGGTATAATAGGTGTTGGAAATTGCGCCTCTATGCTTATACAAGGCATAGAATATTATAAAACAAAAGGGAACACCCACGAAGGTCTAATTAATCCAAAAATCGGAAAATATACAATAAACGATATAGAAGTTGTAGCTGCATTTGATGTTTCAAAAGAAAAAGTAGGCAGCAATTTGAATGCTGCCCTATTCAAAAAGCCCAACCTGGTGCAAAAATTTGTTGCTCTAAAGAAAACTGACGTAAACGTTTCATTAGGCCCGTTGTTAGATGGTGTAGCAGATCATATGATGACCGTAGTTAATCCCATAAGTAATGGCACAATTGAAAACGTAATCCAGATATTAAAGACAAATAAAGTTGAAATACTAGTTAATTTGTTACCTGTAGGCAGCCAACTTGCAACTGAGGCATATGTCCAAGCTGCTTTATCTGCCGATTGCGCATTTATAAATGCAATCCCTGTATTTATAACAAGTGATCGTACTAATAAGTACCCGAGCGAATTCAAGAAAGCGGGTCTACCACTTGTAGGAGACGATATGAAAGGACAATTAGGAGCCACTATACTTCACCGCACGCTCAATGCTCTGTGTAGAGACCGCGGTATAACCATAGATAATACCTACCAACTCAATGTTGGTGGGAATGCGGACTTCCTAAATATGCGAGACGAGATGCGCCTTGAATCAAAACGAATAAGCAAAACAAATGCAGTAAAAAGCATTATTGATGGCAAACAACAGTTAGACGATGCATCAATAAGAATAGGGCCTAGCGACTACGTGAAATTTCTTGGCAACCAAAAAATTGCATATATACATATAAACGGAAAGGGATTTGCCGCTCAACCCGTGAGTATAGAAGTCAAACTAGAAGTAGAAGACAAGATGAATAGTTCCGCGGTTTTAGTGGATGTAATACGCGCAACAAAACTTGCTCTTGACCGAAATGAGGCAGGCGCTTTAAATTGGATATCTGCATTTTACTTTAAATCTCCGCCTAAACAAGCAAATGACGATAAAGAGGCACAGGCATGGTTTTTAAACAAGTTAGGCT
>CAZJZM010000109.1:0-3293 GCA_964550485.1 Microcaldota archaeon
TTGTATCACGCACTGCTCAAAACTCTCGAAATCGCTCTATTCTCTCCGTAAATAAGAAGCTCGACCTCAGCTCCAGGCTTCATCGCGCTCCTGAATTCATCGGTTATCGCTATCTCAAAGGTCTCATAGGTCTCAGAGTCCATCAACTGCACTCTGGTATCGGATATGGAGACGACCTGCGCCTTCCTCTTTCCTATTATCGGCACTTCCGCATCAGCATCGCTTGGCTTGAGGAGGGTCCTCTTCTGCCCGTCGAAGACTCCCACTGCTGTTATCCTCATCTTGGCGGCTCCGTGCTTTCCTGGCGCCGAGACGTCTATCTCAACCACTCTGCATGGTATATTATCTATCAGTATGAATCTTCCGTTCTTTATCTCCTTCATGGAGACGTACGACAATTCTTCGCTCACAACATCCTCTAGACAAAATGATTTGTAATAAGAAGGTCGTTAATGTATATAAACCTTATCTGAAGGAAATTTTGGGCAAGTTCCTTAAAAATCAGGCGTCTTTAGTTCGGCCTTAGTAGTCCCTTACCACCAAATCGCTGTAGTTCACGATCTGCTAGGACATAGAGACCAGATTCTGCTTTCGGGTTATCCCTTACCACTTCTGTAAGAAACGGAATCGCATCTACTCGTTTGGTTTTCAATAAATCTGCGGTCGCTTGTTCCACCCCTCTCGCAGCAGTCCAGTTAGCTGCAATAATCAATGCTGCAGACCAAACCTCTCCATGTGCTATAGAACTCAATTGCCGAGTTAAATCAGCAACACTCTTGTTTTCTTTGAGGTTTTCATTTAGACCTATTGAATATGCGGCATAGGGAAATAGGGCTCGATTCTGTCCAGGATTATGCCATTGAATCTCTCGTTCAGAAAAGCGGTCTAACAGGTATCCCCAGGCACGCCCTTCCCTTTCAGGACCTGTTCCAAGTGTTAAAACTGACGCAACGGACAATAACGCATTCGCTGTTTCTAACGCTTGGGAGAGAAATCCCGGTAGATATTTCTCTGTCGATGCAGGACCATCACCTGTCAACTGTTGATGTACGGAATACGCGGTGGTAGATATCGTGCCATCTACCGGACTAACGCAGTCCGCTGTACTTAGAAATATAACGTTTCCATCAGGTCGGTAATAACTTCTGCCGTACGAAAGAATACTGTTTCGGACAGAAGTATCATGAAACTTCAATGTGGGCGGAGGTGTTGTATCAACCCCTGTTATTGCCCTGAAGTATGGCATGATTAGCCGAAGTGTCCTTCTGGCTATAATGGCTCTATCTAAAGTAACTGGCAATTTCGTCCAACTCTCCATGTCTCTTGCTAATAGTCTCTTAACAGCGTCCAACCTCTCTTCACTAATCCTATACCTTTTTTGTTCCACCGACAAGGCGGATCGAGACGCAGGTCTTTCGGCTTGTAACATATTATCACATCTAAATTTAGGATTATACTAATTCAGGATGTATATAATAATTTGGATATTGAAAATTACTAACAGTAATAAAACAACTGATTATATTACAACTCCGAAATAGACCCTAGCTACGGTGCCCAAAATCACGGTTATCATGACGGCACCAAGCGATATTGCAAGCATCTCAAATACTCTTCTTTTGATGCTGGTTCTGCTCATCACTGCAATTATAACAGAAACAGTTGTGAGAACCATGCTCACCAGGATTACCGCTGCGAGTATGCCTCCGACTCCAGAAAGGCCGAAAACGAATGGTACCACCGAAACAAGAGAACCAAAGAAATAGTAGGCTCCAGTGTACAGCGACTCCTGGAGTGGCGTCGTACCCAGCCTTCCCTTTTCATCCTTCCTGACTTCCTCCACCAGGTCATCTGACTTTGCCGAGAGATAAGAACCGCCTGCCATCGAGAGCGTTCCTGCTACGCCTATTATTATTCCAGCCACAGCAACAACGGTCCCGTTGGTCGCAACCACGGCTATTCCAGCCACTGCGGCAAGTATCTCCACCAGTCCATCGTTCAGCCCGAAGACTATTGACCTTATGTAGTTAAGTTGGCCCCTGTATTCCCTTATCCTCTCCTTAAGATCCATCTCATTGTACTTCTCATCGGCTATTATG
Organism: Microcaldota archaeon; assembly: GCA_964550485.1. Taxonomy (GTDB): domain Archaea; phylum Micrarchaeota; class Micrarchaeia; order Micrarchaeales; family CABMGC01; genus JAJZIZ01. The sequence goes on from CAZJZM010000109.1 coordinate 2,100, forward strand.
GTGTCAAATCTCTTCCTGTCCATGGCTGAGAGCCTGACATCCTTCATCGCCTCCCTGTACCTCTCCAGCGCATTCATCTCGTTCTTTCCTAGCAGCATGATTACGAATGCGACTCCAAGGATCTTCCTTGCCAGCAGGAAAGAATAAACCCTAACTGCGGTCATCAGGGAAAGCAGAAGAGATTCCTTCTCCTGCCTGCCGGCCATGTCAGCCCAGATTTTCATGTGGGCGTTTTCCATTCTTGCCAGCCTTCCAAGCAGTACCCGTAAATCCTTGTCCTTCTCGCCTTTAGCCAGTCTGCCGAATATCCTGTAATCTACTCGCTCATCTAAATAGAGACTTCTTACCAGTTTAGCCTTATCAGAGTCCTTCATCCAGTCCTTCCTTTTTATATAAAATCTAAAACTATATAACTATAAAAACGCAAAGCTATTTAATAGAAATCAATTCTCCTCAAAAAGGCAAGATTCTTTAATCTGCAATCAAGATAAGATCATGGCATCTCCTGGCAATCCAAATTCCTATTACATAGGACAGGAATGTTACAAACCTGTAGAGAAGCTTATTTCTGATGGCAAAGAAGTTCTCATAGTTTCCCCTTATATGGATTCGTACTATGCAAAATTCCTCATTGAAAAGGCGTCAGGCAGGAAGATCCGCATAATCTCATCTTCGATGGATTCGGAGGCAATGAAGATACTGAAGAGGAAAAGACCCCTAGGCCCCCTTCTTGCGGGATTGGTAATAATTCTCTCCTTGGACTATCTTGCGTATACTGTTGGTAAATTCTCCTTTGGATTTGGTTTCCTCTCCCTCTTATTAGTCATTTCGTGTCTCCTCATTTTCAAGTTCAAGAAATATGAGGTCGAGGTCAAAATCCCTAGGGAATTCGTACATGCCAAAATGTACATAAACGAGAGAGAGGCAATACACGGTTCTGCCAATCTCACCTACAACGGCATGCACAAGAACGTGGAGCATATAGAGGTAACACGCGAAAAGGAAAGGGTCGAGAAGCTCAGGGAGGAATTTTTCAGGCTCTGGAATTGAAACTTCGAACCAAATCCATAAATACGGCTCAAAGCGAAGTTATATAAAAATGTAAATAGAGTGTTATCCTAATGTTTGCTGCAATCAAGACAAGGAATTGATTAAAATGCGATTAACCTATCTGCTGGCGCTTCTTTCCTCATT
>CAZJZM010000110.1:0-3250 GCA_964550485.1 Microcaldota archaeon
GGCTTTGGAGTTATTGACCGAAATTTCAACGGAAAAATCTTATTACGACAGTAGTACCATTGACAAAATCCGGCAGGCTATTCTTACAGGCTCACACAGGATCAGCGAAGGCGATGAAATTGTCCTGGCTGTTTTTGAAAATGGCGGGCGTATTTGGCGTAAAGATTCAGCCCCTCAACTGGTGGAAGATCGTGTAGTGACCGTCGCGGGGATGGATTTTGATTACCTGAAAGAAGAAGAAGCTTTTAAAAAGGAATTTCAACGGTATTCCTATGATCAATTATTGGCACTGCATGTGGACTTTATAACCAGCCTTCAAAAATCAACGGAAATAACCCATGAAAGCCTCAGGATGAATTTGGCCGCCCATGTCGTGCATCAATTGATTGATCTAAATGGAGCAGGAAAGCGCTGGACGCAAAAGGAGATAGATGCGGATATTGTGGCCGCGTTTAGAAATAGATTTAATGGGCGCAGATTGAACCGTTATTATATGGAAGATCCAAATTTAGCTTATTCATTGGGCATCGACGAAGTGTCGATCAATGAGACAGATTTTGAATTGTACTTTTTGCCGTATAACGTCGAAAATATTGGATTGCCTGAGGAAAAAGAACAGCAGGCTATTCAGGCCAGGGACCAATTTGTCAAAAAAATCAAAGAAGCCGGTATTTTTGAGAATTGGAGGATCCATTTAATGGGGTTTACGGCATGGGATCCCATGCCCCATGGGCACGGGTCAATGTATACCTGCTATGAACTGGGCGTAAAGATTGTTTTAGGTCATGTAGCCAAAGCAGACTGTATTCGGATTATCAACGAGTGTATTGCCAAAGTAAATAATTTACAGCAGAAAGAACATTCCGCGCCTGTTGACAACCGCGGGTACAACGGGACATTGACGCCCCAACAGATAGCGAACATGGAGACATTCTTTGGCAATCCTGCGCACAGTAAACCGATACAGATCCCTGAACTGAAGATGTTTTGGGCGAATTACGGCAAGAGCATACGGGAACAGGTGTTGCCGTATTTTGGAGGCAAAGCCCCGCCGGTATTGCCCTTGACCATTGACCGCATTGAAGTTATCAGCAACGAACAAAGAGCAGAATTTGGCCTTCCTGATTTTGGCGCAATCATCTTCGATATTCAAAATGAACGAATATTGGTCCTCACCGAAGAGACCCACAAGCTGGGATGGATCAATCCTATCTTTGTCCATGAGGTCATTGAATACGTATTAGTCCAGGCTGGACGCGGGGATGCTCATCAGAGGGCCGAAGAGATCACCGCCCGTGTGATGAAACCGTCTCTGGTTGGGGAGATCATCAGCGCGGTTGTCGCGGATGAAGGCTTTGCGGAAAAGCAAGAAGCTTTTAATCTGCATCATGATATTGCCCGCGTTTTGGTGGATGCGCAGGCGGCTGATATCCTCACGCGCCGCGATGATATTTGGCAGGACATCCGCAAGACCGCGGCAATGATCTCGTTTGAAACGCCGGGGCAGATGAATTTCAGAGTGTTTGAGACACAGGCTGTTAAAGACGGCGGGATTGCCACGTATCTGGCCGTGGAGCATTCGGGCAAGAAGGTATTGATCATCACAGGGCGCGAGCAGTTCAAAAAGATTTTTAGAGGTTTGGATTTTGAGATCGGCGTTATCACCACTGAAATGGGCCACGGCATTTCCGGCTACGGCGGGGTGGGGACATACATGCAGACGATTTTGCCCTACCTGTGCGAATTCTTGCGTGTTATCGAAGTCGGTTGGGACAATGATGCCAAGGGTTTAAACGGCCGTCAGGAAGCGATCAGCTTAGGTGAATTTCAGGCCGCCAAGACAGGCCTGCCGCGTGATGGGAACCTGGAGAATTTACGTTTTTACGGCGTGAAAAAGACGGGCGTCAAGGGTTATGAGACGCTGCGTCAGGCGTTTGCCCTGTCTAATGAAATGGCCACCTATCTCGCCCAGAAGCATCCCGAGATACTTTTGGCGTATGTCCAGGTCTGGTATAACGGCGGAGCGGTGCAGTTCCTCAGGAAGTGGACAAAAGCAGCTCTTACGGCGATGTTCCACAGCGTGCAGCCGGGCAAGTTCTGGAAAGCTGGAGATTTCAGCGGGGAAGACGGCATGGCCTTTGGGGTGGCAGGCCAGCGCGCGGCCAATATCTTTGAGGCAAATTATGCTTTAGTCGACGGCATCGTGGCCATGACCAACGGCAACGGTGCTGAAGCTTTACAGTTTTATGATGAAGGTTATGTACGAATTAACCCGGATCATTTCGCTTATTTGGCCAAGTCTGATGAGCAGGCGTTCTTCAATGAACTTGTTAGCAGAGGTTACCTAAGGCTTGAGGCCGATGGCAAGGGTCTTTTGACTCCGGCATTTGAGAAGACTATCAGCGACTATCGCGCGTGGGCAGGACGGCTTTCTCAGCTTTGGCAGGCTCAGGGGTATGCGGATGAAAATGGCCTGTTGACGCCCCAAGCGCAGCAGGACAAGGCCGGACTTTTGCAGATCAAAGAAGAGTTCTCCCTTCGTGATCCCCGACCGACCTTGACGGTAGCCCCACGGTTTGCGGGATATGAGGAAGAGGCCATTGCCTTGTGCGAATACCCCCGTTCTCACGGCATGGCCCAAAAGATGCGCACAATCTATCACGGCATCGCGGCGGAGAAGAAAGACATACCGCTGGTCGATCGTGAGAATTCATTCCGTATCCTCAATGAGTATTTGCTTAGGCACAAAGGTTCCAATCCGGACAAGGTCGAAAGCCTTCAGAAGAAAATCGAAGAGGCCCGTCAGGGACAGCGTAAACTTCTGACCTATGTCGGGCGTCTATCAGGCCAGAAGGGGATTGATATCCTCATCAATGCCTTGAAGTTCCTGGATGCCGAGCATTACCTGATGGTCCTGGTGGCCAGTTCTCCTGACAGCGATGAGATGAAACGCCTGGCAGCGGATATCATTCCGCAGCATCCCAATATTTTATGGATCAACGAACATGTCAAGGACCAAAACGTGACCGAGGCCATCAGGACAGGGTCAGACATGATCCTTGTTCCGTCGACTAATGAGCCTTTTGGTCTGGTGATTCCGGAAGCCTGGCGCGCACATGTGCCGGTGGTTGCGCTCAAAGGTTCCGGCGGGCCGGATGAACTTATTAAAGATATCCGTCGAGGGTCTATTGATGAGGCCAACGGCATCTTAGTGGATGCTCAGACACCGGAAGCCCTGGCTGCCGCGATC
>CAZJZM010000111.1:0-3222 GCA_964550485.1 Microcaldota archaeon
ATCACTAATATTATAGAATATTGATTAGGAGCTAAAGGTCTATATTGTTATCTTCCAGACCGACTCCCAAATCTTAGGAAACATACATGATTCCAAAATAGTTATTATTGACTAATTTTAGGTTTGACCGCATACAGCCCTGTTTCCATTCCTTTCGAACGCAATTGAATCGCTAAGCATTGCTCCAACCTCAGCGGTCTCTTGCTTTGTGACTTCTTCCGTTATTTTCTCTGCATCATGATCAGAGTTTGTTGCATCAAGAGCAAAGTAGCAGCACTTTGTTCATTTCTTTGTGATGGATCAGGTTCTTTTTCTACAGCACTGGTTTTTCCATTTCTCTGCGTGAATAATAGTGCCATTCCGCTAGCAACGGCAACTGCTCCAATTCCTACTGCTGTTCTCGTAAACGTTCGTCTTGTCATTTGCGGCATATGTTCACCAATAAAGTGTTAGCTAGACTTCATATATATAACTAACTAAAGGTGAATTTTTAATATTTCTTAGGCCCATCTAGGTCATTGTGAGTTGTCTTGAGGACATTATTTCGATGTACAACATAGCAATCAGTGTGTGGGCTTTAAATAGCTGAAAAACTGTCAAATTATAGGGATATGATGAGTGTGATGATAAGAACTCGTGAAACTAAAACAGAGAGATTTGTAAAAGCAGCCGTAGGTCCTGCCATTGGGTTGGTAATTACGCTTGCAGGAGTAGGGATATTTGATTCGGGCTCTTCAAACAGGGCGGAACGTGCAGCAATATATCAGAGAGTTATTCGTCAACAGACCTCTTGCCTAAATGATCGGTTCCCTGGCCTTGAAGCCAATATAGGATTTGTGGAGCATTTGAATAAGGCGCCGCTTACTGCAAATTCAACTTTGCTAATTGCTGCACAAAATTGCTTGAGAGATGCTAAAACCCAAGTCCTAAAATAACAGAAAACTGATTCTTCACAGGTTTGTAAGGATTGATTTATTCAAGAAGTTTGAAAACTTGTTTCGTTCATGAATTAGAATTCGGCGCCGCCCTCGTTCTTACTGCACCTCTTACAATTAATATTCCGGCTGAAAGAGTCGAAATCACAAAACCGGCAAGTGCTCCGCTGCCAATTAAGTAAACTGCTTTGTCTAAGGTGGTCTTTTTAATAGAACCATCAAGTTCTGCCTTTATAATTTGTCTCCGTTCTTTTTGAATTTCGCCACTGCGTTCATCTATGGTGCGACGCGCTTCTGCCAACATATTCCTTTGTCGGTTTAGTTCTTGGAGTCTAGGGTTGGTACGCGATAAGTCAAGTATTGCAGCTTTAGTTGTTTCGCCGTTTTGCACAGCTCTTCGGCTAAAATAAGCTACCGAGGCAAAGCCAATGAGTCCCGATACCCCAAACGCTACGGCTGAACCTGTAAAGAGTCGTCTTTCCATCTTTCTCTCCATATATTCACATATGAAGGGTGTGCGAGCCTCATATATATAATTAACTAAACCTGAGTTTTGGCTGTGTTCTTTAAATCCAGAATCGACTTACGCTTACGAATAAATAGTTTAGGAAACCTTTCTTGTCTTGGCCTTTATGTTGTCAAGTTTCTCAAGAAGGTCTTTGTCATCGTCGCTCAGGACGCTCTCGAACTTGTATTTGAGCGCCCGTTCCTCATCATCGTTTAGGAAGACCTGAAGCACGTCTCCGTCTTTTAGTTGCCTGCCAAATGTTATGCCTTCAACAGAAACAGCCACATTTGCACCGCGTTTCGCCTCCTGCATCGTCACTCCGTTGTCCTGAATCTCCTTCAGCCTGCCTATTATCTCTCCCAGATTGTTTATTAGCTGGACATCTGGCCTAATCCTTCCCTTTGTAACTTCCACACCAAATATTGCAGGATGGGAGACCCTGAAGCAGGAGTTTGGAAGCACCTTGATTTCACCAGGGAACGAGAGTGTGCGTTGTATCGCCTCATCCTCCTTCTTCTTTTCCACTGCAAGCCATTCATTGTAATCGTCTATTATCTTGTAGATTATGTTCCCTGAGATTATTTTTATGCCAGTTGCATATGCTTCGGCCTGCGCCTCTTCCTCAAGAGGAACGTTGAATGCCAGCACCACGGAACTGTAAGGGTCAGTCGCCCTCATTCCGAACGCATCAAGCACATCCCTTTTTGTTACATTTCCTATTGCCTTCTTGCCTATCTTGACTCCTGCAGTTTTCAGCATCCTTGAGAGTGCCTCCAGGCTGCCTATGGTGTCTGTCTTGAGTATTATGCCAGCCTTGTCCGTAACGAAGAGTTCCTGCAGTTCTGATTTTATCATGCTTTCGTAATCTGGAAGATCAGTGGAAATCACCAGCGAGCCTGGAAGCGCGTCCTCCAATCCTCCTCCGCTTATCTTTATTCCTGATGCAGCACTTACGCTTTCTACATAGTTGAATTTGCTTCCTGATGCACGTATGTCCTGCGATTCCTTTGGCTTGAGAAGCGCCTTCACCTTTGCAGTCTTTATTCCAGTAGTTGTAGCGAATGCGATAGTGTCGTTGACCTTCAGAGTGCCGTTGTAAAGTATTACGGTTATTGTGGTACCTAATCCCTTGTCCTCCTTTCTCTCTATTACGCTTCCGATTCCAGGACCGTTTACCTCTATCTGGAGCTTCATCTCAAGGAATCTTTGGGATAGTCCTGTGGCATACACAAGAAGCTCGGCTATTCCCTCGCCCGTCTTTGCACTAACCGGGACTATCACTATCTCTTTCTTGAAGTCCTTGACCCTGTCGAAGCGCTCGGCGTTGAAGCCCTTCTCGCTCAGCTTCCCGACCATCTCGTACATCCTGGCTTCCACTTCCTCCACAACGTACTTCTGCTGCTTTGAGAGGCTCTCTGAGAAGCTGTAGGTCTTCTGCGGCAGCCAGCCGTTTATCAGGTCTATCTTGTTTGCTGCAACTATGAATGGCGTTTTGTATTCCTTAAGTATCTCCATTGCCTCGTAGGTCTGCGGCTCGAAGCTCTTTGAGACATCAACTACCAGAATTGCAAGATCGGCAACCGAGCCTCCCCTTCTTCGCAGGTTGGTGAAGGCCTCGTGCCCAGGAGTGTCTATGAAGAGAAGGCCGGGTATTGTTATGTTTATGTTGAATTTCTTCAACAACCCGCCAGCTATCCCTTCTATAATGCTCAATGGCACCTCGCTCGCTCCTATGTGCTGGGTTATTCCTCCCGCCTCGGTGCTTGTTATTGCTGTGTT
>CAZJZM010000112.1:0-3158 GCA_964550485.1 Microcaldota archaeon
AAGCCAGACCCGGCTCAGCCAAAGAATCATGAGAGGAACGATCAGCCACAGATAGCGAGGCTGTCTGTAGAGCGCCATCACATCGTGCCCGCTGATATAGATGGCGAAAATGATGACCGCCGCATATGCGCTGGCGGTTCCGAAACTTCGCATCTGTTCAATGTCCGAAAGATGGTAGCCACGACCGTTATTGGGCAGCGCACCTGAAGCGCGAAGATTCTCGAGTTCGGCGAAACGTTTGACCATTGCCAGGGAAAGAAAGAGAAAGACGGAAAGGCCTGCCAGCCAGTGGGAGATAGGTGTATGCGTTGCGGCACTGCCGGCTTGCATGCGGAGCGTATATAGGCCTGACAGAACCAACACATCGACAATCGGGATTCGCTTGAGATAGAGGGAATAGGCCAAAGTCATCGCCAGGTAGAAGGCCAACCATCCACCGAATGCATGTGGAAGGAAGTGGGTTCCGACGAGTGCGAGGGTGAGGAATCCAGCAACGAGCGCAAATCCGGTGGAGACGGAAAGATCTCCCGAAGCAAACGGGCGATGGCGCTTGCGAAGATGCCGCCTGTCCGCATCGATATCGAGCAGATCATTCAGAATATACGTGGCGGAAGCCGCGAGGCTGAAACAAAGGAAGGCCAGCAGAGCTGTTCCGAGACTTCTTAGCGATGGCTGGTGCGCAAGAAGAAGGGGTACAAGAATGAGGAGGTTCTTGGACCACTGGTGCAAGCGGATGGCTTTGCGCAAAGATTGGATCGGGTGGCTCCGATCCAGAAACTCGCGGAAGGGGCAGATGCCTCTTGCACGAAGGAACGCGGTGAGGCGACGTGTTGGATTCGCAACCATGGGCGTGGCCGCGCTGGTGAAAAGCGAGAGATCCGGGGCGTTGCCTCCTATGTAGTCAAACTCCAAGCAATCGAGACCATCGCGAATGCTCTTAAGCTTTGTGGAACCGGAGAGATCGTCTCCATCGCTCCCCAGGACTCCGGTGAATACGTTGAGATGAACGGCGACACGCTTTGCCAAGTGCATGTCTGCGCCTGATGCCAGATAGATTGCGCGTCCCTGAGCGTGTTCCTGCCGAAGAAAGGTGAGCAGTCGGCGATTGTACGGCAGGCTGGCCGCGTCCAGCACACTCGATTGCGAGATAAATTCCTTGAACGCTGTCTTCCCGCGAAGAAGTCGGCCAGGAAGCTGTCTGAATAGAGACGGACGAGTTCGCAGCAGCACCAGCAGTGAATCTGCGAGTGTATCCGACTTGATTAGCGCCCCTTCCAAATCAACGCAAAGCGGCACCTGTGCGGCGTCGGCGGTTTTTAGCTTTAATGTACCGGAAGGCAATCGCTCACCTCGTCGAGAATCGTTGGTCAATGTATGGCTATACGTTTCATGAACCGGGAAGGCGAAAACAGACAACGAGTGTCGGAGAAGCGAAATACGTCGATAAGAACCCTGTGCTCAGAGTGTGATCGAGTATTGCGATGCCCGCAACAGCAGGTTCTGCCAGCGAAGTCGCCATAATCATGCCATCGGAGTCTGGCAGATAGCTGCCATGCAACGGCGTGTGCGGAACGGGAAGACAGCGACATGAAATGCGATCCACAGGTCAGGGAGAGCACGAAATACCCACAGAATGCTGGGTGGCGAAGAAGTTCGGAAGGCAAAAGGAGGATGACCTGGGCATACTTTATCGTGTAGTACAAATAGCTCATCTGTAGTATGTAGATACTAAGTAAAGTAGATATATACTATCTGTGGTATATAACTACCACTAACTGAAAGTTTCAAAAAGGGAAGCGAGATGGGGCCGTATTTCTGTTCGTACGGACTCCCGAAAGCCGGAACGCGGGATCGTACCGCCGGCGAAAGTTGAAGAACTACTGTATTTGCTTATATTTAGAAAAACATCACGATAGTAATCAAAAAGAACAAATCGTCGGTCATGCTAGAGCGGTTACTGCGTTGACGAAAGTAACCATTTATTTGTGATAATGGTCACGTATTGGGGTGGGTACCTATGCAAGGATGGCGCAGTGGATATGAAAAGTGATGTCCACCAAGGAGCTCCATCATGATGCAACGGAACATCTGCAAGCGAGTGTGGTCTGCTGCTGTGAGGATTTCTTCCCGCATTCGCTGGCAGATTTCTCTCGTTGCAGTAGCGGTTTCGGTATTGTTATTGTCGATTGCCGGCTGTGCACAAATTGTCTCCGTGAGCCCTCCGGCGATATCGCCCGCATCAGGCACTTATCACTCCGCACAGTCAGTGACGATCAGCAACAACGTAGCCGGCGCCACCGTGTACTACACGACGGATGGGACAATTCCGACAACGGCTTCCTCGGTTTATAGCGCGCCATTTTCTGTCTCCAGCAATACCACCGTGCAGGCGGTAGCAGTGACGAGCAGCGCAACGCAGAGCGCAGTGGCGAGCGCCAAATACCTTTTTCCCGCGGCAACGGTGTATTATTCGCCAGCATCCGGAACATATTTGACTGCACAAGCTGTCAGCATCACGTCGCGTACGTTGGGAGCGTCGATCTACTACACCACAGACGGAACGACACCGACGACTGCGTCCAACTTGTATACCGGTCCCATCTCCATTTCTGCAAATACAACATTGACAGCAATCGCGGTGGCCGCTGGATACACAAACAGCTTCCCGAACTCGGCAACTTATACGATCACACTGCCTGCCGCTCCGCCTATGTTCTCCTTGGCTGGCGGTCAATATACAAGCGTTCAATCGGTATCTCTAGTGGACGCTACGCAAGGGGCCGTCATCTACTACACGACGAACGGATCTACTCCCACGACCGCGTCATCTATCTATGGAGGACCAATCTCTGTTGGTGCGAGCGAGACCATCGAGGCAGTCGCCCTGGCAAGCGGAGGCACTCTGAGTCCGGTGGCGTCGGCATCGTATACAATCACGCTGCCTGCGGCTACCCCTGTCATTACCCCAGGGGCGGGAACATATGGCGCTGCACAGACGGTGACGATCACTGATGCTACCCAGAACGCTGTCGTCTTCTACACGACGAACGGGACCACGCCGACTACTTCGTCGGCCGTCTATAACGGTCCGTTCTCGATTTCAAGCAACTCGACGGTTCAGGCCATTGCAACAGCGAGCAGCTATTCGCAGAGCGCAG
>CAZJZM010000113.1:0-3118 GCA_964550485.1 Microcaldota archaeon
TGTTGAGCGATATCTTTCCGCCAAATTCCTCTTCGATCGCGAGTTTCACCAGATCGGCGATTTCGCCGACTGTGTGGTTGCCGGAAGCAATGTTGAAGATACCGCTGAGGGAATCGTTGGCCTCAATGGCGCGCGTGTATGCCATGACCGCGTCGTCGATGCTGAGGAAGGGCCGCCAGATGGCGGGATCGTTGACGTAGATCGATCCGTCTTGCAACGCGCACTTGAACATCGTGTTGATGATCAAGTCGTAGCGCATGCGCGGGCTGTATCCGGAAACAGTGCCTTTGCGCAGGGCGATGACGGAAAAATCCGCATCGATCATCTGCATGACCGCGCGTTCCCCTTGGAGCTTTGAGATCCCGTAGGGGTACGAAGAGTTGACGGGGCAATCCTCGTCGAACAGTTCGTTCTCCGTGTACCCGTATACCGAGCACGAGCTCGCATAAATGTAACGCCTGACCCCTGCTTTCTTGGCGATGTAGGCCAGATACGCCGGCGCCGATGCATTGAAGATGAAGTTCTTGGCGGGAGAGAAATCCGCCATCGGGTCGTTGGAGAGGCCGGCAAGGAAGATCACCTGATTGTACCCGGACAGGTCGGAGACTTGCAGGCTGAATATATCCTTCTCTAGGATGCCGACGTTGCTGGGTAAGTTGTTGCCGAACCAGAACAAGTCAACCACATCGACTTCGTAACCGCGGTCCAAGAGGTGGGGAATCAAGGCGCAGCCGACATAGCCAGCGCCGCCAGCGATCAGTATGCGCATGCTATTTACCTTTCGCAACAATTGTTGGCGTGGGTTGATAGACAATGTTCTCCGAAAGCGGCGACGCCAGCCATTCTTTCAAAGTCTGCGCTTTGGCATCCTTTGCGGAGACAAGAACATCCTGCAGCGGCCACTCGATGCCTATCTCAGGATCCTTGTAGAGAATCCCGGATTCCGCGCCCGAATTGTAGACTCCCGTGCACTTATACTGGACCTCACATTCGTCGGTAAGTGCACAGAAACCGCGCGCAAATCCGTAAGGAGCGTATACCTGCTTTTTGTTGTCCGCCGTCACTTCCAGGCCAAACCATTGCCCCAGCGTCGGCGAACCTTTGCGAATGTCCACCGCAACCAGGAAGGCGGCGCCGCGAGTCACGCGCATCAACTTGCTCATGGGAGGACTCCACTGGAAATGAAGTCCGCGAAGCACCCCCTTCGATGAACGGGAGTGATTGTCCTGCGCCCACTCGGTCGGGAGCCCTAGGTCGCGGAAGTTGTCGTAGCGGTAGGTTTCCATGAAAAAGCCGCGGTCGTCGCCCAAAACCGTGGGCACAATCACCGCAACATCTCCACCGAGATGCGTACTTTCCAGTTGCAAAGGCATAAATGAACGCTCCACGATCAAAAATTGGATTGCCTTGACCTGCTCCTCCTGGCTCTGAGAAACACGCCTGACACAGAATCGGGAAACTCCGAAAAGCCGCCCATCCCTAGCCATGGTTATGCAGGAAGGCTGAGACTGCGGAAGCCGGTTGTGCTACAAACATGTCGACAAGACGTTGTAAAGAGCTTGTGGTGAAAGTCGAAAATGCGGAACAACATCCCCCAAGGGCTAAAGCCCGTCGTTTCTTATCAGGCATTTACGGCACGGCTAAAGCACTGCCTTTCAAAACCTGACTCTCGCCACAGGCTGCTAGGGCACTCAGAGAGGCTTCCGCTTGAACGATTCTACCGCGAAACAGTGTTGTTTGTTTGGCGGGTTTTTTGAGCGCCCGGCGGTGATGCAGTTCGATCAAGCGCTGGGCGCGAGCGATGGCGGCGCGGTATTGCTTGCGGCAGCGAATCGGCGCTAAGCAGCTGGTTCGATCGAAGCTCTGGCTCGTTGCATAGCGGACCGGCGTCAGGCCGGCAAGGCTGGGCACACGGCCGTTGAGTTGATCGGGCAGCGCGTCTATGGCTTGGCCTGTGGGTATGAGGACGCCAACGACGCGACGCGCATCGGCGCCGATCCGATTCACACGCTGCTGGGCGGCCGCGATCCGAACAAGCGCCTTGATCTGGCCTCGCGGCCGGCACGGTCGCGTTTTGAGAACAGCGCAACGCCGCGCACGCTCGACAATCGAGGGTTTCGGCACTGTGATCTGCCAATAAACCGATCGCCTTGCCGCGCTCCAGGTCGCAAAGAATCGTTCCTTGGCGGCGCCCCTTGCCCCAGACCCGATCCTCGATACCCAACACGCCTGGCGATACGGCGTCACCGACAGCCTTGCGCCCCAGTTGTCGCAGCAAAGTCGAGTCCGATGCAGGGATGCCAAGTTGCTCAGCCAGGCGAGAGCCGGCAGACCCGCCCAGCGCCCGAGTGACCTGCTCGATCGCAAAAACTCTGGCGCCAGGTGCGCCGCGCATAACGCGGGGCCGTCTTCGGCAACCGCTCGGCAACGATCCGCTGGGGGCAGCTGTCCGATCCGCAAAAGAATCGCCAGGACCTGTCCCCCTTTTATCCCCAAGCCTCTCTGCCGGCGAACTGTCAGCTCTGGTTCACTGAAAGTGGGGACGGCCCCCTTTCATTCCGGCCTTGACACGCGGTCATGAACGAGTCATCTTGTGCTCGAAGGGAGTTTTGATGGACAATTGTTGGATTCCGCTGTCAAAATAATGAAGGTGTCCATTGTTGGAGCGTACTGCATCGGACGACGTGATCATTCCGCCAGTTATAATGGGGCCTAGTATCGCTCCTTCATAGATTCGTAATCAAGGTTGACACTTTTCATGGACGGCGGCGAGCGGTATAGCGCAGGCATGGACAAGCGTAAGAGATTGCAGATCCGGCTTTGGCGGCCGGAACGGCGACAGGTCGAGGAGTTGTTGAGCGGCGGGGTCCTGCCGGTACGGGCATTGATCCGAGCTTTGGCGCTCCGCCGGCTGGACAAAGGTCGGACCACGATCGAGGCTGGAGCCGGGGTGGGCAATTCCGTCAAGGCTGCCTGGAAGTTTGGCAAACGCTACCAGGAGGGCGGATTGAAAGCGGCCATCTACGATGCGCTCCGCCGATATCGGAAGCCACTGCTGGACGCCGAGCAAGGGCAGGGCATTCTCGCCATGGTTTGCGACCCGCCGCCGGCAGGCCCG
>CAZJZM010000114.1:0-3115 GCA_964550485.1 Microcaldota archaeon
CGGCAACTCCCGGACCCATCCCCTTTACATTTCCCGAGAAGGAATCCTTGAGAAGGTCTTGGCCGGCGCCGTACAAGCCCTGTGATTTTGCGACCTCGGTTCCTGATTTGAATGCGTCCCAGGCAAGCTTGTGTATGTTCTTGTTGTCCACTCCGCCCTGATGCGTCATTAGTATATGGATGTCGTCTCCAGTGTAGCCAATGTAGTAGTCGATGATGCCTGCTGACTTCTTTCCCTTTTCTATGAAGTTTTTGACATTATCGAGTACCTCATCGCTCGGGCGCGTATGCCCGCCTATGGAGCCAATGTCCGCCTTTATCGCTGTCAATGTTAGTTTCATTTATACACCTATTTTTAAGCTTGAATCGGTTTTCCTGATTGAATTTGGACCTTCGCTTTCTATTCCGCACATAGCCCTTATTGCGTCTACGTTCTCCGGCACGACGTCAGACTCCTGATGGACTGCCTGGAAGTAAGATAGTCTGTTGTCCTTGACGTTTATCTCGCTCCAGACCACAATCTCATACATGTCGCCGCTTCCTCTTCTCATGTCCCTTGCATAATCCATTATGTGCGCTGTATTTTTGATGCCGTCTGCTGCAGACATTAATGCTATTCGTTTATATTTGCGCCAGATATTCAGGATTTCGTCTTGGCTGCTCTTCCTTTCCAGCTCAACGTCCAAATATTGCAGGTGCATCAGCGTGGTGGATGCCTTTATTGCGACTGTCTCGATGTTCAATTGAGGCATTATGGTCCTAACGTCTTCGGCATGATGGGAAGATACTTTTGTATCAGGCTCAAGCGCATTTATGGGTCCTTTCTTGGTCTCAGCCGGATCCGCTGCCCTTCTTATCAGAACGCCTTTTACGCTTTTGATGCCTATTTCAGTCAGCGGAAAGAGGCTTCTTACAAGTCCGGTAGTGTTGCACGATACCACTCTGGAGAACTTGGCGTTCAGCGAACTGGAGTAATTGGCATACGCATTGAAGGAAAGACCTGTCAGCTCGTGATCTTCGCCTCCTTGCCATATTGCCTTGCATCCCGCTTTCTCGTAAAGTCTTTTGTTCTCGCTGCCCACGCCTTCCGGCGTGCAGTCTACGACTATATCAGAACTTGCTATCATGTCCTCCACCGAGCCCTTCAGGGCGATGCCTTTCTTCTTAAACTCGTCAGGTTTGTCTGAATAAATGTTGAAACCGTTTCTTGCGGCTATTTTTGCCTTGTAGTCGGCTTCGCGCTTTGCGATTCCCGTCAGTTCCATGTCGTCCTGAAGCGAGACGGCATAGGCTACCCTTTTTCCTATGACTCCGTATCCGTTTACTCCTACCTTTATCATCTTTTCACCCCCTGCCTATGCGGCTATCTGTAATGTAATACTTTGTATGATAACATAATTAAACATTACCTTTCACCTACTTTTGACATGTCCAACGTTTGTTTTTCTGCCTCGCATTCAATTTCAAGAAGGCGGGCCTTTGAGGAGTTCTGTCGTCTGAAAAAGAATGCTAGATAGAATAAAGATAGGGAAAGTCCTTAAACATTCAGAAACCTTTATATATTATATAGTATGATAATATATGACATAGTATGATACATTAGTTTTATTGATGATCTGAGTTGTAACTTGGCTTGTGATGATATGCAATTGGGAAATCCTAAGCAAAAATGGCTGTACTTCTTTGACGAGGGAGTCTCTGACAGAAAGCTGCTCGGAGGGAAAGGAGCTGGCCTATGTGAGATGACAGCGTTGGGACTCCCCATTCCTCCAGGCTTTGTTATAACCACCGAGGTCTGTAGTGAATTTTATAGGAACAAGGAAGCGTTGCCTGCTGGGCTCATGGATTCGGTCTTGGGCGCGGTGAAATCCTTAGAGGAGAAAACGGGCAAACGGTTCGGAAGCCCTGATAACCCTCTTCTGGTTTCGGTCCGTTCTGGCGCGCCTGTCTCAATGCCAGGCATGATGGACACTGTTCTGAATCTCGGGCTCAACGATGTCGCGGTTGAGGGGTTGGCAAAACTTACGGAAAACAGGAGGTTCGCCTATGACACTTACCGTCGTTTTATACAGCTCTTCGGGAAGATAGTGCTCGGGGCTGATGAAGAAGAATTCTCAAAGATTCTTGATGAAGAGAAATGGCTAAGCGGAGTCTCCAGAGACAGCGGCCTGAGCGCGGAGTCGCTGAAGAAGATTGGGGATTCCTATAAGGCCCTCCTTCAGAAGAATGGCACCCCCCTGCCGCAGGATCCGGTAAAGCAGCTAGAGTTGGCGATTGAGGCAATCTTTAGAAGCTGGAACGGAAAGAGGGCGAAGGAGTATAGGAAACAGTACAGAATTGGCCCTGATGTGGCCAATGGAACCGCAGTTACGATAGTAGAGATGGTGTTTGGAAACAGGGGAGACGACAGCGCTACCGGAGTGGTGTTCACACGAAACCCAGCAACCGGAAACCATCGCCTTTATGGTGATTACCTGACCAACGCCCAGGGAGAGGATGTAGTGGCGGGCATAAGGACCCCGAAGTACATTGCCGAGATGAAAGTGGAACTGCCTGGGGCATACGCCGAGCTTGAGAAGTGCTCCGAGAAGCTTGAATCCCATTACCGCGAGGCCCAGGACATCGAATTTACCGTTGAAAATGGAAAGCTCTACCTGCTACAGACGAGGGGAGCCAAAATGGCGCCGATGGCGGCGGTCAAGGTCGCTGTGGAGATGGCGAATGAGGGAGTCATCTCAAAGGAGGAAGCCATAATGCGAATTGCACCAGAACAATTGGAGCAATTAATGCATCCGCACATAGATCCGAAGGCAAAAAATGCTCCGATGGTTACAGGGGTGCCTGCCGCGCCTGGAGCCGCGACAGGAAAGATAGTTTTTGACGCTGACACCGCAGTTGAATGGGTAAAGAGAGGAGAGAAAGTCATACTGGTGAGGGAGGAGACCAAGCCAGAGGATGTTCATGGATTCTTTGTGGCAGAGGGAATTCTGACTAGTAGGGGAGGCAAGACCTCGCATGCTGCTGTAGTTGCAAGAGGCATCGGGAAACCGTGCATAGTGGGCTGCTCTGCGCTTAGGATATCGGCGCAGAGCCGCTTACTGCAATTTGAAAATTCA
>CAZJZM010000115.1:0-3099 GCA_964550485.1 Microcaldota archaeon
ATTTTTTGGACATTCAGATATTAGGAGCAGGACAGGAGGTAGGAAGATCGGGAATTATGCTTAAGGGCAGTAAGAACATATTGCTTGATTATGGGATAAAGGTGGAAGCAAAGGTGGAGTATCCGCTTCCTGCTGGTCCTGTGGACGCTTTTGTACTCAGCCATGCGCACTTGGACCACAGCGGTTTTTCTCCTGTCCTTTACCATCAGGGCATGCCTGCCGCGTTTGGTACAGAGCCGACAAGAGATCTTGCTGAGTTGCTCATAGAAGACTCGATAGAGTTGAATAAGAAAAAGCATACTCACCCGAAATTCAAGAAGACCGAGCTCCGGTCCTTCCTCAATTCATATACGCCCTATGCCTACAAGGAAAGGATAGAGTTTGGGGACTATGCGATTTCTCTTCATGATGCAGGACATATAACAGGAAGCGCAATAACAAGAATAGAAAACCAGAGAAATGGAAAGAGACTTGTTTATACGGGAGACTTCAAGCTCTCGCCGCAGACACTCCATAACGGTGCAGAAGTAGTAGAGAGTGATGTGTTGGTGATAGAATCTACCTATGCAATAAAAGAGCATCCAGATAGGGAGAACCTGATAAAACTTTTCGTTGAAAACGTAAAGAAAATAATAGAGAATAATGGAGTAGCTCTTATACCGGTCTTCGCGGTTGGAAGGAGCCAGGAGGTTCTTGCGATATTGGAGAAGAACAAATTAACAAATTATACCCATCTTGATGGGATGGCAAGAGCGGCCACGCAGATAACCCTCGATCATCCGGAATTTATTGACCATGGCGATCTCCTAAAGAGCGCCATGACTAAGGTAACTACTTTGAAAAAGCCCCACGAAAGGGAAAAGGCGCTTGAAGGCGGAGGCATAGTGGTCACTACCGCAGGAATGTTGAGCGGAGGGCCGGTTCTTAATTATATAACAAAACTTAACAACAGATCCATGATCTTCCTCACTGGCTATCAGGCGGAGAACACCAATGGCAGAAGGCTGTTGGAGAACAGGCCTCTCATAATAGACGATCAGAAGGTTTTCATAAAAACTCCTTTCTCATTTTATGATCTGTCGGCACATGCAGGCCAAGAAGACCTTTACAACTACGTGAAAAGATCCGATCCAGAGACGGTCATATGCGTACACGGAGATGGGGAGAGCACAATTGCCTTCAAGGATTGGCTTGAGCTGGAGGGATTCGAGGCTTATGCACCGAAGCTCGGAGAGAAGATGAAGGTCAACTTCTGAAGGTTAAAGTTCAGCTATAATGGTTTTGTATAGCGCAGCGAGCTCTTTCAGGCTTGCAGCATATATCCACTCGTTTGCTGTATGCTCATTGCCACCTATTGGAGCTAGGCTGAGCACTGGTATGTTCAGCGCATTGGAGAGGATGTTGTCATCTGCTACCGAATCTCCGTAGGCTATTATTGGGCGTCCTACGTTTTTTTCAACAAGCGCGATTGTCTTTTTGACTATGGGGAGATTCAAATTCGTTGCAAACGGTTCTACATATGGAGTTTCCCTGAGTTTCACACTTATTGTGACTTTTGTCTGTTTGTCTAGAACTCCGTTCTTGTATAGCTCCTTTATCCAGTTTTCTGTTCTGTTTTTTGCATCCTGGACAGTGCTTGGAGGTACTAGTTGTATGTCCAATTCCATGTGGGCCTTATCCGGAATTGCCAGGCTTGTCGAGTAACTTACAAGCTCCCTAACAAACGCGGCTTCCTTTCCCAGTTGTTCATGCCGTCTTAGTTGGAATAAACCGACATTCCCTGCGATTTTTGATGCTTCGCTGATCGCGCTCACTCCTTTTTCAGGAGTCGCGCCGTGGGAGGATACTCCTTGGATGTCTATGGCGATAACAGTCCTTCCTCTTCTTCCTGCAGTGATGACATTTATCCCTGCGGACTGATCAGCAGAAATCCCGGGATCGCCTGAAAGTATGATTGATATTCCTTCAAACCATTTTTTCCTTTGCTGGACAGCGGTCCACGCTCCCTTCGATATGTTTTCCTCGTCCACACAAAAAAGCAATTTTATGTGCCTGTCGGTTGGTTCCCTCACGCTATCTAATATCGCCGCCATTCCGCCCTTCATGTCGTAGGCGCCCAGGCCGTACAGCTTGCTTCCGTTGCTTGTTAGTTTCGTGGGTTCGGTTTTCCATTCCCCGTATTTCGGGACCGTGTCAGTATGGCCGTAAAGTAGTATTGGTTTTCCTGATTTCCCTCT
Source organism: Microcaldota archaeon (assembly GCA_964550485.1). GTDB lineage: Archaea > Micrarchaeota > Micrarchaeia > Micrarchaeales > CABMGC01 > JAJZIZ01. The sequence continues at coordinate 2,238 of CAZJZM010000115.1, forward strand.
TTCCGCAAAAATATTGTACCTTCCGTTTTCGACTTCCTGTAATTCAGTTTTAAATCCTGCCTCCTGTAGATAATGATCTATGTGTTTTACGATATTCTTTTCATTAGGGAAAACTGATTCTATGCTGATTATATCAGATAAGACCTTTTCTACAGTCATCTTAACGCCTCTGTTAGTGCATGAAGGTTTGTCAATATCGCGTTGTTGGGAACATACATGACTGCAAAGCTTGTCGGTTTGCCGTCGACTTCGGTGTGGTAGGGAAGGATGCCTGCAGCCTTTTGTCCTTGTCTTCGTGAAGATACAGGAGAGGTATTATGAGTAAGGGTATATTCTCCAAATATGAGATATTCAGGAAATTCGGACATTTTTGCGAGAGCGTGTGTTGTCAAAGCGAGATAAAGATTTTTACCATAATGTGTCTCATACTGTGTTCCGTGATTGTGTTCAGATGCGACTACTACGTCGGTCAGTTCGGCTATGTGCCATTTTTCATTTCCGATTGTTATTTCCAATTTTTCTACGACGCACATGCCTGCGGGTTTTCCGTTTTTGACAGCCAAGGATACTATGTTAGTGGGCCTTTGCAGTACGTTTACTGCATCATGATTTAAGTAACCAAAAGTTACTTCAAGAAGCCTTGCAAAAGAATCTGTGTGCATTCCGAGTGCTTGAATTTGTCTTTCTGTATTCACTCCTTCTATAGTATGTATCTGGTATCCTTCATCTCTCACAGCGCGGAGCGTGGATGGAATATCAGGACTGGCATTTGCCAGTTTTGTAAGTCTTCTTGCCAGGAAGTTCCTGATACTCCGCAAAGTGAACAATGCCGGTGTTGGTCTGCGGATGCCAGATACCCATG
>CAZJZM010000116.1:0-3098 GCA_964550485.1 Microcaldota archaeon
CCAGTTCTTGTCTGTCATCTTCACCGGAGCAGCGCCTGGGAAGTAAACCCTAAAGTGGGTCCCAAACTTGAAGCCGGTCTTTATCACATATCCCCGTTCGCGCCAATCTTTGTAGACTTCATAGAGTAGCAGGAACTCTTTCCTCCTTGCGGTTGCTTGCTTTACGAGATCCTTTTTGCTAATGTTCTTTAGCGTGAGGATACCCTTGTCCATTAAGAATAGGGTTTCGTAAATATCAAGCTTGTTGAGTTTCCCGCGGTCTGCGGCTTTGTATGATCCGTACTGCCCGAACCAGTGTTTTTCATATAGCTCTTTTGCCTCTTCCTGATTATCGAGTATTGTTGTCAGATCGGTAAAGAAGAATACTCCGCTGAGCTCGTATTTGGGCAGCTGAAGCGTTGATGAGGGGTAGCTTTTAACCGGGCTTCTGCTCGGATCCTGATGTTTTGATCCTGGTTCTTTTATTATCAGTCCTCTATCTCTCCAGTCCTTGTAGGTGAAGTACTTTGCCATGAATTTCTTTGACTTGGAGAATCTCAGGGCCATTTCATTGAATGACATTGCAGTTCCGTTTGAAAAACAGCTTGCATTCCTGACATCCAGAAGATATAGTGCTTCGTAGATTGAAAGCTTTATTCTTCCCTTGTTCCCTTTTTCATGCTCGCCTATGAAGCCTTTTTGCATTATGTCCTTGCTGGACTGGTCTTCTACTACTATCTTATTTTTTGAGAGATACTTGATTTCTAACATTCAATCTTGTCCTATTAATCTGGCTCTCTCGCTTTATATTTATATGCCTTGACATGTGCATATATTGTTGATTCTGTGGTTGAGAAGGATAGCGAGCCTACCCAAAAGAGCATGTTCAAGGACGGCGTTTTGGACATTGAGAAAGACTCTGAGTATGTAAGCCGAATGCGGAAGGCGCGGCGTATAGTCTACATTATACTTGGTGTGAGCCTTGCAATTTTTATAATAATAGCTGCGCTTGCCATAATTAACGAAGGTGTGTCCCGATTCATCAACACTGTCGACTCCATCAATCTGATTTATTATTTCTATGCGTTTGTTGTCCTGTTTGTTGGGTATCTCATGCGTTTCCCAAAGTGGGAGATGTATCTTGACACCCTGAAGGTCAGACTTAGGCGCTGGGACAGCCTTGCGATATATCTTTCGATGTATTCGATGGATATAACCCCAGGGAGATGGGGGAGAGGGGTTGTTTCCTATACAATAAACAGGCTCACCGGGGTAAAATTCGCCAAGACTTTTCCTGCGGTAGTTGCAGATATCTTCACTGATTTCCTGGGTTTTGGGATACTTGCGATTGTTTCGGCGTTTTTTGTCCAAAAATATGTTCTTTTATCGATAATAATAACTGCCATTCTCCTGCTGCCCTTCGTTTTTCTTTACATAAAAGGCCCCTTTGAGTTCATCAAGAAGAAGTGGGCGCGTTTCAAGAAACTGCGGGTCTTTTTCGAAGTTGGAGAGCTTTACTTCAAGGAAAATAAGAGGCTTGGCAAAAAAGATTATCTCTACTCCATTCTCTTTACGTTGCCTTCTGTTATACTTACCGGCTTTGCGTTGTATTTTGTGATACTGGCTTTTGGGGTGCATATAGGGCCCGCTCAGATTCCAATCGTGATGTTTATCTATTCGTCTTCGCTCCTTTTCGGCATAGTGACCGGGGCTCCTGCGACCTTAGGAGTTACGGACGCCGCTCTTGTTAGCTATCTTACTTTCTTTTTCCCAGGGATGGGCATGACTTTCGGTCTGGCTGCGGCAATAACGATTTTCTTCAGGATAGTTAGCGTCTGGTTTGTTCAAGGTTTTGGTTCGGTCGCGTTGTTCTACACGATGAAGCATTGGAGACTTCCTAAAACAGGAAGCGTTTCAGGAGGCTCTCTTCAGCGAAAGTGAGTTCCGCTGGGACTATTATGCAGGTTCTCTTGCCTTCCAGCCTCTGTGCTGCCTTTTCTATTTTGGTGTTGTTGAATATTGTATACAAAATTTCTTGTTCTACGCTTCCAACTTCGCATAAAATTATTATTTTTCTTTTGCTGCTGAAGAGTCCATAACCCTTCTTCTCATCCGCCTTTTGAAGAAGAAGAATTGCGTCTATAGCAGACATTGTTTGCCTTGCAACAGGATCCACATCGAGAAGCACTAGGGTGTGTTGGTTGTTTTCATTGTTCCTTTTTATTACATCCATGAAGGAAACTGGCTTATATTTGGCGCTCCAGAACGGAATTGTCGTTGTGGGCCCGAATTTGTAGATGTCCAGCCCGCTTTCGCCTATTGCGACGGAGAAAATCGACGGCGCATGATAGACTTTTGTTTCTATTCCCATTTCTCTGGCCGTGTCGATGACTGTGTGGTGCGTTGTGGCTACAAGCGGGTCTCCAGGGATTAGAATTGCTAACTCAGCTTCGAGGGCTGGTTCTAAAGTTGCCTTTACTTGGTCTTCAAGATCTTTTCTTTCGAGTTCGGTTGCCTTTTTGCCTGTTTGCTCTTCGAGATAGTGGATGTATTCTTCAGGGATTGGCAGAGTATACCTTTCTAAGCAGATGCGATCTGCGTTCTTGAGCGCTTCCAGTGCCCTTACAGAAATGTCTCCTTGTTCCAACCCCAAACCTACAAGTAATAACATTGTTTTCACGTGTTTATTTGCCTCCTGTAATGAATTCTTCTGGCGAGCCCGCCTGTTTAATGTGATAAGAAAGAGGATCTGGTTCCAGAAAGGTAATGCTGCTGTCTGCATTGGAGAGGTATGCTTTCAGAGACCCTGGTACCCTTTCTTGTTTAATGTTGCCTTTAGAAAATTGTTGCTGTTTGTCTGTGAAGATTGACTGTCCAAGAATTATCTTTGTTGGTTTTGGGGTTGTGAGGTTTTTGTAAACTACTCTGGGTTCGGTGGGTATTCCTGGTTTATAGCTAACGGTTTCGGTCATAAAGTTTGTGATGTAGCCATAAGGGTTGTCTTCATCCCCAACAAAAAAATCTCCCTCGCATGGAAGCTTGATTGACACAGTTTCTTTAGTTTTTGGGTTTGTTGCTTCTATGTTTGTTGTGTCATTTTTTTGAGTAATTTTAATTAT
>CAZJZM010000117.1:0-3091 GCA_964550485.1 Microcaldota archaeon
AGGGTTTCGTTCGTGTGAGAACCACTCTCCACTTTAGCAGAGGCAGCAGCGCAAACTTCCCAGGGCTGGCGGCTCATTCGCTGGTCGTCGGATCGATCACAGTTCGCACCTGCGAAACACGGTTCGCCGGAAATCCACCCATCTTCGCGTGCTTGCGTACCGTCGCTTCGTCGGGGGCGATGTAGACGCAGTAAATCCTGTCGTCGGTTACATAGCTGTGCAACCACTGGATCTGCGGACCCAGTTCTCGCAGCACTCCGCACGACGTTTGCGACACTGCTTTCAGTTGCTCGGGCGATAACTTGCCTGCGCCCGGGATCTCCCGCTCGATGACAAACTTCGGCATAGCCGCAACCTCCTTCTTCGTTTTGGGGAATGATGAAGCCGAGCATGAAGCGGCAGTTCGAGCCAGGCCGGTAAAGTCACAATATCGTGAAAATAGCCGTATGCGCAAAGATGGAAAGGTATATCTGCCCCGGTCTCATCTGCTTTCTTCGCTTCGCATCGGCCCGGAGATCCCGCACGGTAAAGCCGATGGGGACGTCCCATAGATGCGGATCGGGCTCCGAGCGCGAAATGCCGGAGAGCCGGATGGCTTGCTTGCCCAGCATCGGATCGATGCGCCTTACTGCAAGGTTGGTCTGCAATTCGTCTGAGTACCAGAACGCGCGCGTGCCCAGGACGTAGATCCCCTCGATCGTATCCGATGCCAGATGTTCGCGGGTAAGCGTGCGCGTTCCATTCTGGTAGCTGCCCTCTGGAGTATCTTGAACTGGTGTCATCAGTGTTCAAGGGTTCGCGCAGAATGCGAATCGACAGGGATTCCAAGACCGAGGCAAAGGGCATGAAACGACGCGATTTCATTAAGTCAGGAATAGGCGTGCTGGCGTCAATGCAAACACTGGGCCCGCGAATTCTAAGCCAACCACTTCCCGGGCAAGTGTATGAGCGCGATCGAAAGCTCGTATTAGGCAACAAGTATATGGACTGGAATCTCTTGATGACAGGGGAATCAATACGGAGCGAGGGCCTGCGCAACAAGTTAATTGGAAAGGATTATCCGCTGAGGGACTCGAAGGAATTTGAGGTTACTCTCTCGCAATCGAAGTCGAGAATTGAGATCCCGTGGTGGTTTCTTCATCTTGGTGTCGATGGTGACGACTCCTCCCCTGAAAACGAAGCGGGGCTGCTGGCGGGATATCACCGCGAGGACTTCCACGGTGAGGAGCAGTGGGACACAGTCTTGAACCTCCTCCTGCGCCAGGGCGACCGAACCATGGGCCGGCCAGTTTTCAATGGCTACGGCTGGTTCAGGCAGTGGTTCGAACTTCCTGAGGAATCTGAAGGATCCCCCATTGTCTTCTGTCTGGGAGGGTACACGCAAGAAGATTGGAGCCAGTACTGGGTCTTTCTCAACGGAAAGCCTATCGGCCATTGGCAAAGGTCGGGTCGTTGGCGGACCCCGGAGGAAGTGACGATTGTCCCCGGGACGCCGGAGTACTCTGCCTTGCTCCTTGGGCAGGGACAGAAGAATCTGCTGGCCATTCGGGCCTACGGAATCGATAGGCGGATCGAAGGCCTGCGGGACGAGATTCAGGATCGTTATATTCACGAGGGCAGGCTGTGCGACCAGTTCATCAGTGTGGGCCAGCCTTATCTTCACGTATCGGACTTCAGACTGAAACGCTGGACCCAGCAAGGAACAGCGGAGCGGCCCGAGTACGTCTTCGAACTAAAGAGCCCGGGGCAAGATCTGGAACTCGTCGCTCACTATGAAATACGAGATTTCGTTCGCCGCAAGTGGTTCGAGATCAAGAATGTCTCGTCCAGGGAGCAGTTGGTTCTCGATGTGGATCTAGACGATTTCAAAATGCAGGCCTCCACCAGCGCGGGAGACATGGGATTTCCCGTTCTGGTGGATCACGAAATGTTTTGCGCTATCGAGCACCCAGCGGGTATCAGCCAGGGAATGGATGGTCGCATACGCCTGCGGCACTTTCCCGGAATGAAGCTGGCGCCTGGAGAGACTCTGACAAGCAAAGTGTCGATCGTTGGGGTGGCGGCAATAGGTGGGGTGCGGAAGCTGTTCGTGGATTACATAAGTGCGCATAGCCCGCGAAAGGGCATTCGAGCAATCTACGATTCGTTGGGAATCACAGGATTCCCTGACGATCCAAACTGGGTCCTGAACGACGCGGAGATGTTGGAGTCATTGGAGCTACTTGAGAGTTTTAAGAAAGAGGGGATTCAGTTCGATTACTATGTGCCCGACGTCGGATGGCAGGACTGGACGAGCGATTTGACGCGATTCTCGCCCACCGGTTTCCCTGAAGGCCCGGGAAAAGTGATCAAAAAAGTCAATGAGCTGGGCATGAAATGGGGGCTTTGGTTCGGTTCCAGCTTCGCTGATTGGTCGTGCGGGCTCAACCCCAGGATTAAGCCAAGCAGAGCGATGGTAGCGGGCGGCAAGTGGCCGGAATACCGGTTCCGTGACAATGTGGACCCAGGACTGAACGGAAACAGGCAACTATGTCTGGCATCCGAACCCTATTTCAGCATTCTTCGCGATGCGCTTCTTTACCACATCCGCCACGATCACCTTCGCTTTTTCAAGCTCGATGTGGGCAGTTACTACTGCAACAGTACTGCTCATAACCATCTGCCCGGCAAGTACTCGACCGAAGCAAACTTTGACGCGGTGCTCAAAATTGCGAATGAGGCGCACAAAGTAGCGCCTGACATCTACATCATGTGGTACTGGGGCATTCGTTCTCCATTCTTTGCATTGTATGGCGATTCCATATTCGAAAACCGCATTGCCATGGAAGCTGCCAGCACCGGCGACTACCCTGCCCTTTACTTCCGCGATGCGGTGACTCTGGCTTTGGACCAGGGGGTCCGCTTCAACGATCTGATACCGCCAATGAATAAGGACAGCCTCGGGATTTGGCTCACCGACACCTCTTGGGGAAACGCCATGCGCAAGGAGCGCTGGCGCGAGGCCTTAGTGATGGACCTGGGGCGGGGAAACTTGTTGTTCCCACAGTTTTGGGGTGAATTGAGGTGGTTCAACAACGAGGACGTGAAGTTT
>CAZJZM010000118.1:0-3086 GCA_964550485.1 Microcaldota archaeon
TATCCGTGACCACCTCCAGGTTTCTTGAGAACATTTTAACCCTCTTGCCCTTCTTGCTGAAGTGAACCTGGACCCGCATTCCATCGTATTTGCTCTCAACTGCGCATTTTCCGCCCATCCTTTCGAGGATGTCGTTTGCCGTTGGCAGGCGCTCCGCGAGCGCCGGCCTTATGGGACTGAAGAGAGTAACCTCGAGATTCTCAGCTCCCTTCACTCCCTGCCTGGAAAGGACATCGGCCACCCTTCCCAGGTCGCTGCAGATGTTGTAAGCGCTTTCCAGCATCGGTTTGATTTTCCTCTCCCCCGTCGCCATCTTTGCCAAGGCCTCGAGTATCGTCGCGTCTCCGACCCCGAGCCTGAGTTGGCCCATCGCCAGCCTTGCTATGTATCTGGCGCCGAGCGGCGTGGAGGAGGCGATCAGTGACGCGAAGAGTTTTACCTTTGCGTCCTGGCTTCCCTGGCCTGATGTCCCGGCGATCTTTATCATGATTTCGTAGACCTCGTTTACCGTTAGCTTTTTCTGGGTCATCCTCCTAAGCTTTGTGCTTTTTGAAAGCTCTTCTGCTGCGAGCCCCATGTCTCCGCTCTTCTGATAGTGCTTGAGGACCTCCTCCGTCTCGTATCCCGTCGCGATACCTATCGCGGTCTCTGCATTCTTCTCGGCTATTCCGGTCTCGACCGCATCGAAACGAGGGGCTAGCCTGCCCTGGGTTATGTACACCAACTGACGGATCTCTTCCTTGGAACTGGCTTTCAGGAGCTCGGTGAGTATGTCTATCATCTCCAAACGTGAGGATATGGCTTCCAGTTTTTCGTAATAAGATGCGACCTCGTCGAAGAGCAAAGAACCACCATCTGTAGTAAACGCATTTAGTTACGTGTAGCATATATTTAGTTTTAAGGATTCCAAATACGTTCGCATGAAAGGCGATGAGCGGATTTCTAAAGGCAGATATGCCTGTCCTAGCTGCCGTAATGAAAGAGTCGGTCTGGAAATAGAAGACGGAAAAAGGAGATGTCGCAGTGGTTTCTCATTCGATAAAATAAGAAACGGCGAAATGTATCAAAAGCTATTTAGTTTATCAAGTTTTTACTGTAATACCATAGCTCTGCTGTTGTGAACGTATGAATGAGGATGCCGGAGTCTTTACGAACATAGACGCTTTTGTCAAGTACCTGCAGGAGCATGGCGAAACCGAGAGCTCGGCAATCGCATCCAGTCTAGGCGTTAGCGAGAAGAATGTGGAGGAGTGGGCGAAGGTGCTCGAGTCCTCGAAGATGGCGAAGATAACGTACAAGCTGGGCAAGATGTTCGTCTCCAAGGTCTCAGCCATGGAAGGCAGCAGCTCTGAAGCAAAGCAGATGGTCGAGGTGAAGAAGACCATACTCGACAGCGAGGTCTCCGCGGAGTTGGGCGACATCACAAGACTGGAGGAGAGGATGAAGGAGTTCAACAAGGTGGTCGCCGCCAGCGAGAATATCCTGAACAGCAACTCGGCAAACATAAGGGAGGCGCTTAACAGGATAAGCAAGCTGCAGTCCGAGGCGGCAAAAAGCTTTGGCGCGATAAAGGGGAACAAGGACGAGATAGACGGTTTCTCAAAGGAGATTGACGACTTGCTTTCAAAGCTTTCGAGAGACCCTTCGCTTGGGGGAATTGTGGAAAAGGGCAACAACTCCAAGATCCTGATAGAGGACATAAGGACAAGGATCCGCGCCTACGAGGAGGGGCTGGCAAACCTGATGAAGAGCTACGACGACGGGGTGAGGGAGGAGAGGAGAAAGCTTGTGGAGTTCTCAAAGAGCGCAAGGGAGGAGATAGAGGCGCTGAAGGTGCTGCTGAAGGAGGAGGAGAAGAACATGGCCGGCTATGATTATACTTACAAGAAATTCAACAATGACAGCGCGAGAATGAGGCAGATGGTGGAGAAGAACAAGACCGAACTTCTGGACAAGGCCACGAACGCGGGGGCCGAGGTAGACAGGGCATACCGTGCGGCTGCCGATGAGTCGGCGAAGCTCGATGAAATCCTCTCGAAGGCGAAGGAGGGGCTTACCGGCTTTGAGGAATTGAGCGCCAAGCTGGCTGAGATCAAAAAGGAAGTTGCGGAAGCCTCTGCGGAGAACGACCAGATAAGGGCAGAGGTAGAGCAGCTTGCGCAGCAGCTCAAGACCGTCGAATCCATGGGCAAATCCAAGGCTTCGGAGAAGCTGACCCTGACAGAGGAGATAGACAAGAAATCGAAGAAGACGGCCGAGAAGCTGAGCAAGCATGGGAAGAAGCTGAACGGCATAGAAAGCGATATCAGCACTCTCTTAAATAAGTGAATCCTATGGCAACCGATGAAATACTGAAGAAATATGATTCATATCAGCTCGACGCGAACGGACTGGTGGTTGGAGTCGACATCTCGGACAGGGGAGACTTCGTACCCATTTACACGGTAAACTTTCCTGAGTTGGGGGAGGCGACAAGGACGCTCCTTCTCTCGCTGAGGCAGGAGCTGCTCGCCGTCGTGCCCATAGACACCAGGAGGGTGGAGGACGAGGATTACATAAAGGAACTGAGTGTCAAATACAGGGACGCCTCGAACCTGATGATAGACAGGTATCTTCCGGGGACCTCGGACAAGTCAAAGAGCATACTGATAGCCTACATCCTGAACACCATGCTTGGGCTGGGCGATCTCGAACCTCTGCTTGCAGACGACAACCTGGAGGAGATAGCGGTCAATGACTCAAGAAGCCCGGTCTGGGTCTTCCATAAGAAATACGCGTGGTGCAAGACTAATATAACGCTGCACAGCGAGAGCGTAATATACGATACCGTCGAGCAGATAGGAAGGAGGGTAGGAAGGGGCATAACAAACCTGGCGCCGCTGATGGATGCGGAGCTTCCGGACGGTTCGAGGGTGAACGCGACCCTCTTCCCGATTTCGCAGAAGGGAAACACCATCACCATAAGAAAATTCGCCGAGAACCCGTGGACCATGCCCGCCCTCATAAGCAACGGTACCGTCTCCACTGAGCTTGCGGCCCTTATCTGGCTCTGCATCCAGAATGAGATAAGCCTGCTTATATCGGGA
>CAZJZM010000119.1:0-3083 GCA_964550485.1 Microcaldota archaeon
AGCGCCGCATAATTGGTGGCCGCCATCATCGCTTCTTCCGCCGCGAAGTGATCGCGCGTGTACTTCACCAGCGTGTGCAGCAACTCTCCGGCCACGGCGCGCGCCTGGCCCTTCATCATGGCGGCGTGAAGCTCGTTCAGGGTTTCAATCAGGACGGTGTGCTGTTTGTCCAGGGTTTGAACTCCCACAGACAGATTGTCGTTCCAGGTCATGAACGCCACGGTCTTCCTCCAGCCGGCGTGCGCCGACTCAACAGTTATCGGTTAACAGCGATGAAAGATGAGTGCACACGCCGGCTGAGCCGCGCGCGACCCTCTGCCTGAATGCCATGCGGCTGTTTAATGCACGCCGTGCTGGTTCAGCCAGGGCCCGTATGCCTGGTCGGTCTTTTGAATGTGGTTGGTGAGCCAATTGGACAGGAAATCGGCCAGATGCGTTGTGACCGTCAAGTCGCCCTTTTCGTAGCGGACAATATAGTCCTCCACCTGCTTGGTCAGCTCGCGATGCAACCTCTTGTGATCTGAAAGAGCCGGATACTGCTTGCTATCCATCAACTCTTCTTCCGCGGTGAAGTGGTTGCGCGTATAGGCCAGCAGATCCTTGAGCAGGCCGCCGACAATGGCGCGCGCCTGCCCCTTCATCATGGCGGCGTGCAGGTCGTTGATGAGGTTGAACAAGACGGTGTGCTGATCGTCGACGGAGCGAACCCCGACGGATAACTTTTCATTCCAAGTGACGAGGGCCATTTTCTGTCTCCTGCCAGTTCGTGCTGGCGTTTCCGGTTTCGGTCTTGGGTTGCCAAGCCGGGCAAGGTTTCAATCTCCTATTCGCCGGCTCGTGTTTTTGCGGCGGTTCGCGGCGGCGGGTCAATGAACCTGCACGCCTTGCTCCCTCAGCCAGCGGCCATAGGTTTGATCGGTGTCTAGAATGTGCTGTTTGAGCCAATCGGAAAGGAAGTCGGCCAGGTGATTGCTCAACGTGAGGTCGCCCTTCTGGTAACGGGCGATGTATTCCTCCACCTTTCCGGTCAACTCCCGATGCTGAGAGCGGTGCCCGGCGAGCCCAGGGTACTTGGCATCGTCCAAAAGCGCTTCTTCCTGGGAGAAGTGGTTGCGCGTATAGACCAGCAGCCTGCAAAGCAGTTCGCCCACAATGGCCCGCGCCTGCCCTTTCAGCATGGCGTCGTGAAGATCGTTGATGGTTTTAAACAGGACGTTGTGCTGATCGTCAACGAACCTGACCCCGACGGAGAGCTTGTCGGACCAGACTACGAGCGCCATGCGGCTCCTCCTGCCAATGAACCTGCGGCAAGAGCAATATCGGTCAAATTGACTCCAAATTTGAATGGAGGGCGGTGGCGCGCGCGGGCGGCGTCCGCAGCGGTTCCACAATGGCTGTACGCTGGAACCACAGCTGTCAAGGTTCGTTTTTCTTAAAAGAATGACCCTTTGCACGAAGTTGGAAGGGGAACGTGAATTGGGGGACCGCTCTAATCGACGCCTCGCTCGTTCAGCCACGGCCCGTACAGTTGGTCCGGTCCCTCGAGATGTTCCAGGTACCCGTCGCGCATCCTGCACAGCAGCGGGTGCATCGGCACGTCTTCGCAATGCTCCACGCGGTGGGCCGATTCGCGCAGATAGCGCAGCAGCCGCTGGTGCGCGGCGCGGTGCGCGGCCAGGCCGGGAAATCCGTTCTGCTCCAAGAGCAGCTCTTCGCTGCGGAAGTGCATGGTGGCAAACTGGATAAGCCGCCCCAGCAGCTCGCTTAACTGTTCCCGCCCGCAACCCCGCACCACGGCCAAACGAAGCTCATTCAAGGTATCCATCAGGATGCCGTGCTGGTCGTCCATGGCCCTGACGCCAACGGTGCAGGCATGACTCCAGGTTAAGAGCGTCATCTGATCCTCCGCTTCTCGCTGCTGGGTATATCGGCAGAACGGTACCTTGTGTTACCTCCAATCACAGGAAATTGGTTACTTCAGTCTCTTTAGTACCTCGCAGGAGCCGGGCGCCGTAAGCCCGGGCAGGACAGCGCCGGCTTTGCCAAGGCTCCTATTTGCCCGCGTTGACGGCAACAAGAGATGGGGGCCCCAGGCGCCTCGCATTTGGACATTTGGGAAACCTCTGACCTTAACCGGTTTTTCTTCGGTCACGCAGATATTCCGGCAACTGGTTGCCCTGCGTGGAGCAACCACTTAAGGCTTGCGCGCATAGTGGAAGACCGTTGCCGGCAATTCCTTGCCGTGGTCCTCGTAGGCCCATGCCTCGTCGTGATGATTGGCGTCGATGAAGGTGATGACCAGGCCAACCATATGCCCATCGCCGGGGCCGATGTTGGTTCCATCCTTGAAGCGGAAGGCCACCTGGTTCGGCGCGGGCGCGGGAACCATCTGCATGCGGGGCTGGTTGTGCGCGGCGCAGTAGTGCGTGGCCAGCAGCGTGGGGCCGTCGGGGTGGAACATGGTCACCATCTCGTACGGCCCGTCCTTGTCCAGCACGTGCATAATGGCCGAGCCGCCGCCGGTCATGCGGACTTCGACGGTGGTTGCATGCTGCTTGCCGCCTTCGTCCACGGTGCCCTGCCACAGGCCCACCAGCGAACGAAGCTGCTGCCACTCGGCCGAGTTGGGCGCGGCGGCGTGTTTCATCTCCATGTTCTCGGCCGGCTTTTGCGGCGGTGCGGCCTCTTGCGTGAGCGCGGCCACCGGGGAAAGTGCCAGCGCGAACACTGCGACGGTTGCAAATGTACGATTCATAGGACCTCCGAAGATTATTCTGGCGGGCGGATCGGGCGGAGTCAACAGGTTTGTAGACCAACCTACCATTCTGCAAAGTCAGACAGGAATGTCTGAGGACGACTTGGATAGAAAGGTCTGTGCACTTCCAAGTCCAAGAACCCGCGCCTCGAGCACCCAGCTATGTGGCGGGTCAGATGTGGGTCGCCCGCAGATATGCGCCACCCGCCTGCTAACTGTCATCCCAGGACCTGGCGGCCCGCCAGGGCGCTTTCGATTTAATGCACGGAATTCGTTGAGCTAAATTTCCTCTTTATGCCTGGCGCGCGGGATATTCAGTTGGGCGCGT
>CAZJZM010000120.1:0-3057 GCA_964550485.1 Microcaldota archaeon
CGTTCCCTATAATTAGGGAATATTTTGACGGGGTCTGCGCAAGTGGTGCCATAGAAGCACAACTAGGACATGAACTCTTTAAGAAAGAGGTTCATACTTTTGGCCCTGCGTATTCTGAAGAAGATATTCGAAAACTCATAAAATATTCAGATACGATAATCTTCAATTCTATAAGCCAATGGAAAAGATATAGAGAACTGATAGCCAAAAGCGGGCGGAAAATTGAGGTAGGACTTCGCGTAAATCCAGGTTATGCGGAAGTTGAGACAGACCTTTATAATCCAGTTCTTCCTGGCGCAGGAATGGGAGTTTTGGTAAGTGAACTTGAAAAGGAGGATTTAAGTGGAATTGATGGCTTACATTTCCATGCCCTCTGTCAACAGAATGCAGATGTGCTTGTGCGTGTCTTGCAGTCTTTTGAGAAACTTTATGGAAAGTATATACCTAAGATGAAATGGGTAAACTTTGGTGGTGGGCATCACATAACCAGAACTGATTATGACGTGGATCTATTGGTAAGAACAATTAATGAATTCAAAAAGAAATATGGAGTGCAAGTGCATTTGGAGCCGGGAGAGGCAGTAGCCCTGAATACAGGAGTATTAATCTCCAAAGTGCTGGATGTAGTTGAAAGGAAAAACGTTGATATGGTCGTTCTAGATACTTCTGCCGAAGCCCATATGCCAGACGTTCTGGCGATGCCATATAAACCAGATATAATGAACGCAGGTGAACCTGGAGAAAAAAGGCATACTTACAGATTTCGCGGAACTACTTGCCTTGCGGGCGATGTCATAGGTGAATATTCGTTTGAAGGAAAGCTGAAGCCTGGAGATCGCGTTGTCTTCTTGGACATGGCATTATACACAATGGTGAAGACTACTACTTTCAATGGAGTCAGGCTTCCATCACTGGCTTTTTACAATTCAAAGGGCAAAGTAGAGATAATTAGGGACTTCGGCTACGAGGATTACAAGAACAGGCTATCCTGACCCGTTTCCATCATTCCAGGTATCCTTTTACCTTCAACAGTTCTGCATTCAGGACCGCTGCTCCTGCCGCTCCTCTTATCAGGTTATGGCCAAGAACCGTGAATTTGTAGTCTAGGATAGTGCATTCCCTAAGCCTTCCAACAACAGATGCCATTCCCCCTTCCAGATTGGCATCAAGCTTGGGCTGAGGCCTGTTCTCCGCATCATTGTAGATTATAGGGTGCTTGGGCGCAGAAGGCAGCTTGAGGCTTGCCAGGGGATTGAATTTCTTGAAGGACGAGATTATCTCTTCCCTGGTGGCCTTCTTCGAGAGCTTGACGCTCAGGCATTCTGTATGTCCGTATTTTACCGCAACCCTGTTGCAGGTGGCGCTTATGGCGAACTTTGCGTTCTTTATCTCCTGGCCAGAGAACTTCCCAAGTATCTTCAATGGCTCTGTTTGAAGCTTTTCCTCCTCTTCGCGTATGAAAGGAAGGACGTTGTCTGTTATATCCATGGAAGGAACTCCGGGATAGCCGGCTCCGCTAACTGCCTGAAGGGTGGTCACCATGACCTTTTCCAATCCAAATGAATCCAGAAGTGCCTTGAGTGGTATACACATGTGTATTGTAGAGCAGTTTGGATCAGTAACCACGAATCCCTTCCATTTTCGGTTCTTCTGCTGGATCTTGATCAGATCGACGTGGTCGGCGTTTATCTCAGGTATTAGAAGCGGCACGTCCTTGTCCATCCTGTGGTTCTTTGAGTTGCTCGACACTGCATAGCCGGCCTGCGCGAACTCCCTTTCTATTTCAAGAGCTACGCTTGAGTCCAGGGCTGAGAGTGCGATCTTGCAGTCAAGGTCAGGCTTTGCTTCCTTCAGCATGAGATCTCTCGCATATTCGGGTATTTCAGGTGTTATGTTCCACCTGTTGGCCATCGCCTCCGCGTAGGATTTTCCGGCGGATCTCTCCGATGCCGCCACTTCCGTCACTTCAAACCATGGATGGTTCTCCAATAGCTGTATTATGGTCTGGCCGACCATCCCTGTTGCTCCGAGTACTCCAACTGGTATCTTGTTCATTTTGATCTACCAAAAAATTTATTGTGTATAAGTGTTATGGCCCTGGCTGCGTCCTCCTGCTTTACAACAAAACTCTGGCTTACGTCGGAGCTGCCGCAGGAAATGGCCTCTATGGCAATGTCGTCCAGCGAGGAGAGTATTCTTCCCGATATTCCAGGTATGAGCGAGAGGGACTTGCCAACTACCGAAACTTTTGCCCTGTTGCTTCTCACCTTCACCCTTCCTATTTTCTTTAGATCTTCTACCGCTTTTGCAATCTCCTGGTTACCGCTTAAGGTTACCATGACTCCTGCTCTCGAAGCCGAAGCGATGTCTACGGATAGATTATGCTTTCTGAATACGTCAAATGCTTCCCGTATAAAATTCTTGGTGGTAAGCATCCTTGGATTGTAGACGTTTATAACAGAAATGTTTTCTTTGTGAGTTATTGAGGCTATCCTCTTTTTCTCTCTTATCGACTTAGTTATTATGGTGCCTTTCTGTTTTGGCTGAAGGGTATTCAGTATCCTGACTGTTATGTTCTTCTTCATCGCGGGTTGTATACCCTTTGGATGGAGGGTATTCGCTCCCAGAAATTCGAGTTCTGATTCCTCTTCGAAGGAAATGGTCTTGATGTTCTGGGCATTTTTCACAATCTTAGGGTCTGCAGTCATTATACCGTTGACGTTTGTCCAGATTTGGATTTCTTCCGCATTGATTGCTGCACCTACTATACAGGCCGTATAATCGCTTCCTCCTCTGCCCAGTGTGGTTATGTTTCCTTTCTTGTCTTTTGCTATAAAGCCTGTTATGACAGGTATACCGGAGATGTTGCTTAGTGAATTTCTTATCTTCGTATAGGTTCCCGGAAGGATATTCGCTGTCCCAAAAGTGGAATCTGTCATCATGCCGAGATCATAAGCGTCACATGGTAGGGTGTTAAGTCCCATTGAGTTCATATATGCGGAAAGTATACGAATAGACATTCCTTCTCCAAGAGACATCATGGCGTCTAGGGTCTTG
>CAZJZM010000121.1:0-394 GCA_964550485.1 Microcaldota archaeon
AGCATCGAACTCGGTGGCTCGAATCCGCAGATTCGCGGCGTCAATGGCTGCATCGCCGATCCGTATAAGATCGACAGCACCACCGGCATAGTCTCCAACGACTGGTCCGCAGCCAATAGCTGCACCACAGGCAATTCCGTTTTCAAGGTGCGGCCGCAATACGCAATCAACCAAAACGTGGTCTATTCCGGGGTGCGTATCCCGAGCGATCAGCAGTTTGACAGCAATCTCTCCAAGAACTTCGCCATCTACAACGACCTGAAGGCGCAGTTCCGCCTGGAAGCCTTCAACGTATTTAACCATCCGCTTTGGCAGACGGGCTACGACGGCAATCCGCAGCACGCGACCTTCGGCACGATCGTCAAGAGTTCCTCGGGGCAGAGCAATGTGCCTC
>CAZJZM010000121.1:404-2984 GCA_964550485.1 Microcaldota archaeon
CTTCCCCGTCAGGTGCAGTTGGCGCTCAAGCTGATGTGGTAATGTGCCCTCCCGGCGCGCCAGCGTTCTGTCTTGCACAGGGCGCCGGCGCGGAGGGAACAGAGCAGCAGTACCGGTGCAACCTGTCATTTGGACTCCGGTTCGCCTGACAGTGGTTCTGCAGCGCGGTGAAGACTCCAGGGGAGTGATCCTGCGTGGCATCACCAACAGCATTTTCAACAACAAAGAAGGATTGGCTGAATATGTTCATGAACGCTTCAACGCACCCGTCGGGAAGACGCAGCCTTCTGACGCGGGCTCTGCTCTGGGTATTCATCTTCGGATGTGTGGCGTCGGCCCACGCCCAGTACACCGCAACGGCGAACCTCAACACCAACTATCAGACCTTCGAAGGCTGGGGAACGTCTCTGGCCTGGTGGGCCAATGTGGTAGGCGGCTACCCGAACACCAATCGCAACGACTACGTCGGCAGGGTCTTCGATCCGACGTACGGACTGGGCCTGAACGTGGTTCGCTATAACATCGGCGGAGGCGAGAACCCGAAGTATCTTGCTCCCAACTTTACTTACCTTCAATACCGTGCCCAGGTTCCCGGCTTCCTGGCCTCGTCCTCGGCGTCCTATGACTGGACCAAGGATGCGAACCAGCGCTGGGTGCTGCAGCAAGCAATTCTGAAGGGCGTCACGGTCTCCGAGGCGTTCTCCAATTCGCCGCCATGGTGGATGACCAACAGCGGCTCGGTGACCGGCGCAGCGGACGGCGGCAACAATTTGAATCCGACCTTCGCGCCAAACTTTGCAGACTATCTCACCAGCGTCGTCAAGCAGTATCACGACAACTGGGGAATCACCTTTCGCACGGTTGAAGCGTTCAACGAGCCGAGCGCCTATTGGTGGAAATTCGGCGCCGACGTGACGAATAACAATGGCACTCTGCAAGAAGGCTGCGGCTTTGATAGAACGACACAGAATTCGTTCGTCAAGACGCTGGGCGCGTCACTGGCCAGCAAGAGCATCAACTACACCACGGTGAGCGCCTCGGACGAAAACAGCATCGACGACGCTGTGCTCTCGTTCAATGCATTGGATTCAACTGCCCAAGGCTACCTGAGCCAGGTGAACACCCACACCTACAACGGCAGCGAGCGCACGCAACTGGCCTCCGCGGCAGCGGGCGGCAGCAAGCGGCTTTCGGTCTCCGAGTACGGCGATGGCGATGCCACCGGCCTCACCATGGCGCAGCAGATTCTGACTGACCTGAAGGGCTTGCAGCCGAAGAACTGGGTCTACTGGCAAGCGGTGGAAGGCGTCAACGGCGATGGCAGTCCCAGCGGATGGGGCTTGCTGACCACCAAGGGCCTGGACGGCTCCGCCAACTACGGCTACACCTTCAACGAGAAATACTACGTGATGGGCAACTTCTCCAAGTTCATTCGTCCCGGCTACCAGTTTGTTGGCATGGACGATCCGAACTCAGTGGCAGCCTACGACGGCAATGGAACCATTGTCCTGGTGACGGTTAACAGCACCGGCAGCGCGCAGGCAGTGACCTATAACCTGCAGAACCTGCCCGCGGCCATGGGCTCTGGCCCGTGGAATGTGCAGGCCTACCAGACCTCGGCAACCGAGAATCTGGCGGCGCAGCCTCCTTTCTCGATCACGAGCGGCACCTTCTACACGCAGATTCCGGCCAACTCCGTGACCACCTTTGTAATCAATGGCGTCACCATTGATTCCCAAGTGGCCGCCAATTCGCCGGCCATTGTGGATGGTGGCCAGTACGTCATCTACACACAATGGAACTATCCTGGAGACAGCAACGTACAGGTGCTGCAGGAAGACAACCGGATTTCAGGACAGGCAACTGCGGCTCCTGGTGTTCCGTTGGTGACCGACGGCAACTGGTGCAACGGCGTTCTGGGGTGCTCGAGCATCGATCACGCCCGCGTATGGGTGGCTCATGCCGCGGGCAGCAACAAGTGGGTCTTCACCAACCTGCACAGCGAAGACAACGGCACGCCGATGGCGTTGGACATCTCTGGCACAACCGACCTCTCGACCGTGGTGCAGAGTCCTCGCACCGACGGCCCCACGCAGCTCTGGACCGTGCAGCCCACCAGCGATAACAACTCGTATCGCCTCAACCCCGCGTTATCGAATCTGTCGCTGCACATGGATGGGAATGGTTGGTGGGCCGGAGCTCCGGTTGACCTCTGCACCGAAGCCGACTCCGCTTGCAATGATGGCTGGGGGCAGCGCTACGAGTGGCATCTGGTTCCCTTCCAGGGCTCAGCCATGTCCACATCGCTTGCGGTAACCTACCCCTCAAACGTGAGCGTCGTCACCAACGTGCAACTGGTTGCCAATGTGGCCACCAACGGCGGAATCATCCCCACCGGCACGGTCACTTTCTTCGATGGCGCCACGGAGCTCGGCCAAGCCACCCTGTCAGGCACCAGCAATTCGGTAACCTATACGGCAGGCAAGCTCAGTGCGGGCGTGCATAATCTCTCGGCAGTCTACTCGGGCGACAGCAGCAACCTATCCAGCGCCGCTGCCGAGACGCCGCTCAACGACAATC
>CAZJZM010000122.1:0-2973 GCA_964550485.1 Microcaldota archaeon
ACGGGTGGCCTGCTATCGCACTACTGCCCAGAACACAAGGATGCCAATGGAGTGGTAATCCCGGCGCCCCCGCCCCAGCTGTGGGGATCCCCGGAACACTGCAATGGCTTCATGATCTGGTCCATCATTGGGCTGACCACTGTGAGTTCTGCGCTGGCCCTGTTCGTCTGTCGCAAACGCATCCATTACGTGCCACGCCCGGCGGACTCCATCACCGAGGCAGACATTGAACTCATGGTGCAAAGCAAAGACGGCGAAGAGATGACGTCACGATCCCTTGAACCTGATGCAGATCAATCGGACACGGACCAACTGACCATACCGCTGGTCGAACCTGTCACTAAGGGGCGGGACGCGTTCAGCGAGCAGGATCCCATCCCCATCGATGTGGCGGCAGGGGCAAAGATGTGGATGCCACAATGAAATATCAGTTCCGCCTTGGTCAGTGGAGGGGCGAAAATGACCGAGAAGGACCCATCGCAAGATATGCCCGCTCCTGTTTCTCCCGCGACTGCCCGAAAACGAGTCGAGAAGGCGGAACTTGCAGCACTGTATCGCAGATGTCCGGGCATGGAGGCAACAGACAAGATACGGGCATGGCTGGACCGACCAGAGCAAGTCAAGGCTGGCATCTTGGACCACGGAGGACATTTCTATCCTTACATGATGATCTCAATGCCAGAGGCATGGGAAGCCGAACAGGCACGCACTGACACTCGCGATGCAAATGAATGACTGAGTGCCAAGCGTGAGGGGAGGAGGAAATGTCTCAGCAAGGGGCAAATCAAGATGAGGCTGGCGGTGGTGGGGATGACGGCGGCGACGGCGGCAGTTCAAGTCGCGGCAAGGTCAAGATCCCCGTGAGCAGCTACAAAAAGTCCGACGGCACCAAGGTGTCCCAGTACAAGCGTTCCATCCCTGCACGCAGTGGCGGAGGCAAGCGTGCGACACGGGATGATGGAGACGGTGAAGGCCAGCAAGATGATACGCCGCCAGCGGATCCTCGAGGACACCCGAAGAAGCCGGCCACTGAGACACCGCGCTACACCATGGAAGAGTACGTGGCCATGGCGATCGAGGATCATGCCAATGCAGTGAACGCCCTTGTGGACGGCAACGAACTTGACGAAGCCCTGGTGAGGGGTGATGCCGCCTCCAATGCCGCGGCCCAGATCCCCGAGGAAGAACTGGGACCAGCCGGGTTTGAGGATTTCTTGCAGGACCTGGAGGATGAAGCCCGCGAGAACAACGTCTTGAACTCGGACATTGTGCAGAGCATTATCCTCAATGCCAGTGAACAGCGCTACCATGACGATGCACCTGGTAGTTGGAAGAAGCACTCGCTGCAGTGCCACTTGCAGAAGGCAGGGTTGCCCAGAACCACACTCAAAGTGCAGAGCCAGCAATACATCTTTTGACACAGCATGGGCAACAGCATTCATTTCCTCAATATGATCATTCCCAGGTGCTCCAGTCTGTGTCACCTCCAATGTCGGGAGGGCCAGCCGTCGTCGTCGCCCCCACTGGAAGGTCTTCCGTCGTCTCCCAGTCGTCCATGGGATCGTTGTCGTCCACGGGCAACCCAATGTAAGCCTCGAGACTGGGCATGGTCGTGGATGGTTGCTGCATCTTCATCCTTCCTTGTCCATCCGGAACTTTGGTAGAGTCGCGTGTGGGTCTCCCCAGCGTTGCATAGTTGTCATGCAGCCAAACTTCGAGATTGTCGGCGTTGGAAGGCCTCTCGGAAATGGCTCCCACATACAGCTTATGATTGACAGCCGTGTACTCGTCGGTCGCATCTTGGAAACGCAGCAGCTTCGCGACATAATCCAAAAAGTTTGCGTATCTCAGCAGGAATACGGACAGTGCCCACCAGCCGTTCTCTGATGGTATGAGGGTCCAGCCCACTCTAACCTTGAAGTAATAGGGATCATCGATTGGTTCCTCGACCACTCGCAGATCATACTCCCGTACACGCTGTGTGATGACGTTGACAATCCTGCCATTCCTCGTGCGTCTCTGAATAGCGAACCCGGATCTGGTCGCGATGCTGCCCCAGCCACTTGCTTCGTCACTCCCGAAGAGTTCGGCAGTTTTTTGGGCACTAAGACCAAGAAACCTGGAGCCTGCATCGGTCCTAGGTCCAAGAATGATCTGAGTCTTCGGGTTCGGTTTGGTTTCCAGAGCGCGCAACACACGAGCAATGTCGTTGTTGATGGTCGCGTAGTCTGGTGTCGGTCCGTCCTTGGCCCAGTAACGAAGAAACTTGAAATCCCGGGGCAGCCCGTATGCGTCCAAGGATTTGAAATCGCTGCCGTCGGCGTTCAGATTGGAACGGAAATAGGCGTGCAGCTGCCGCATGTCTGATGAGACGTCCTCCACCAGAGCCAGCGGGTCGAAGATCTTGTCGCCTTCCGGCATGAGGGGCATGGACGCAAGGGCCACAGTGTCAAGGTCTGCATACACCTGTTCCAATTCCACGATCATGTCTTGCAGCACTGAAGGTGAGATAGGTCTCCCTTGGGTCTTATCGAGTGCATCCGTCGCTTTGACCATGATGGTTCGCAGCGTCTTGGAACTTGCCTTGGCTTCCTTGTACCCCGTGGAGTATCTGCCCCAAAACCGCTCGGCCACGTCAAGTCGTGTCAAAGCCGCCAGTAGGTCGCGAGCCATTCGAGTGGCCTTGAGAATGGTGTTGCCAGCAACGTTTTGTGCATCCCGCGCCAACGCACCGCCTGCTCCCACCGATGCGGCAAGGGCGGTTAAGAATCGGCCACGTGCCCGATTCCAAATGGGCACTTCGCGATACAGCGTACTGGCTTCGTTGATCGAGTCCAACCCTAGATCCCTGGCACGATCAAGGTCCTGATTAAAACGGATCTGCAGCGTGTTCTGCTCCATGGTGATAGGATCCTCGTCGCCTACTGTCAGGAAGGGGGCATGGACACCGTCCTGCATCTCAGCCTGTCCCTC
>CAZJZM010000123.1:0-2973 GCA_964550485.1 Microcaldota archaeon
CCACCAACACGGCCAGCGGCAACGTCCAGGTCAAGTTGAGCAATGCTACCCTCAGAGCGCAGTCCGGCATACTTACCGGCACCATCGGACCGATCAATTTTTCCCAGACGGTCTCGCTAAACCCGTTGTCGGCTGTCACCCTTGCCTTCAACCCCACGTCCACCCCCAGCCTGCTCATCACGAATCCGGCGCTCTGGTGGCCAAATGGTTACGGCCCGCAAAATCTTTACGCGCTGCAACTGGCTTTCACCGCCTCGAACGTCCTTTCCGACACTCAAAGCGTGAACTTTGGCATCCGGCAGATTGCCTACACTCAGCCCGGTTCCACAAATCTTGGCTTCGTTGTCAACGGTGTGAATGTTGTCGCCAAGGGCGGCGATTGGGGAATGGACGAAGCCATGAAGCGCATACCTGCTTCGCGCCTCGATGCTGAAGTTCACATGCATCAGCAGGCCAATTACACCATCATCCGCAACTGGGTCGGCCAAAGCACCAGCGAAGCCTTTTACGACGCGTGCGACAAATATGGCATCCTCGTCTGGGACGAGTTTTTCCAACCCAATCCAGGTGACGGTCCCAACGTTGCCAATGCTCCTCTGTATCTTGCCAATGTTCAGGAAAAGCTTCTCCGCTATCGGAACCATCCGTGCATCGTTTTGTGGTGCGGTAGAAACGAAGGCAACCCGGCCCCAACCGCCGTGGCCGTGGGCAACTCCAATTTGGTAGCCACGCTGGATCCCGGGCGCTTTTATCAGCCCAACTCAAGTGCCGGCATGGGGGTGGCGTCCAGCGGACCCTATTACTGGCGCGCGCCGCGCCTTTTTTATCTGGTGGACGCCGCCTTTAAGACCGAAATCGGATCGGTTTCGATCCCCACCCTGGAAGCCATAGAAAACATGATGCCCTCGGTGGACTGGCAGATCATCAACGACGACTGGGCCGAACATGACTTTTGTTCCGGCGCCCAGCAGGGCAATCTTTATCCCGGCCTCATCGCCAATCGTTACGGGTCTTTCGCCAATCTCGGGGATTTTGCCCGCAAGGGCCAGTTGGCCAATTACGAAGCTTTCCGGGCCATGTACGAAGGCCGCTTTGCCGAGTTGTTCCAGCCAGTCACGGGGGTCATCACTTGGATGAGCAATCCGGCGCAGCCCAGCTTCGTCTGGCAGCTCTATAGCTGGGACCTGGAGCCCAACGCCTCGCTGTTTGCCGTCCGCAAGGCCTGCGAGCCGGTGCATATCATGATGAACCAAACCAACTGGCACGCCATGGTAGTCAACAACCAGCCAAAGTCGCTCGCCTCGCTCTCCGCTCACATCCGGGAATTCAATCTCGATGGCAGCCTGCAATACGCAGCCACCAACACGTTCACAGCCCCCGTCAGCGCCGTGACGGATCTGGGACTCATGACCTTCCCCGCCAGTCTGTCGGCCGTTCATTTCGTAAAATTGGAACTGTTCGATTCAGCCAACAATTTGCTCTCCGACAATTTTTATTGGCGGGAGACGGTTCAGGACAACTTCCAGGCCCTCAATACGCTTTCCAACGCCACCGTGAATATTCAAGCCACCCAGCAGGTGGTCGGCAGCAATGTTCTCATCAATGTCACGTTAAGCAATCAGGCCCCCGTGGTGGCGCTGATGACGCATCTCCAATTGCGCCAGGCCACTTCCGGCAACCGTGTTTTGCCGGTGTTCTATTCCGACAACTATATCTCCCTGCTTCCGGGCGAAGCCAGATCCATTACTATTCAGGCCGACACCAATTCACTGCATGGCGATTCGCCGCTGCTGGCGGTGGATGGCTGGAACGCCACCGCGAATGCGGTCGCCGGGGCCGGCAACACGGTGGCAGTGATGCCCAATTTGGCGGCCTCGGGCGCGCAAATGGCACCGCTTTCGAGTACCAATCCCCTGTGTATTAACGCCGGCGGCTCGGATAGCTACATTTCTTT
Source organism: Microcaldota archaeon (assembly GCA_964550485.1). Taxonomy (GTDB): domain Archaea; phylum Micrarchaeota; class Micrarchaeia; order Micrarchaeales; family CABMGC01; genus JAJZIZ01. Next base: position 1,955 of record CAZJZM010000123.1, read on the forward strand.
TGGTGACTCCAACTGGGGGACGGATGTTTATTATAGCGGAGGCAGCACCACGACCACCCTTACTAATATCGACGTGAGCGTCCCCAACGCCGCACCATATTGGGTTTATCAAACGGAACGATGGGGTCCCATCACTTATACTATTCCAGTTGGTCTGCCGGGTCTTTATCTCGTGCGCCTCCATTTTGCCGAGGTCAAGTTCGGCCCCGGCCAACGACAGTTCGACCTCGCCATCAACGGCCAACAGATGCTCACCAATTTCGACATTGCGGCTCAAGGCGGCGAAAACACGGCCGTGGTCCGTGATTTTGCCGCCCAGCCGGACATTAATACCAACCTCGTGCTCGCCTTCACCATCGGTGCCGCCGACCAACCCAAAGTGTGCGGCATCGAAGTGACCCCCGTGACACCCAAGTTAAACATGAGTTGTGACATGTCCGGCCACCTGGCGTTAAGCTGGCCGTCGTGGCCCAACTACAATCTCAACTTGTACGGGACAACAAATCTTTCTTCACCCATTCTCTGGTCCCTCGTCACGAATAGCGTTACTTCCGCCAACGGCACCAACAGCATCTTCATTTTGGTCGGGCTGAATAATAGCTTTTATGAGTTGAGAAATCCGTGACTTCAAAAGTGCGGCCAGGACGTTGAAGCCGGACTGAGCCGAATACCGAGGCGGCACGTTGGCCAGCAAACTATCCGGTCCCGTGCAGCGCTTAATTTCGGGACCCAGTCGCTGGCTCAATTCCGCCAGTTTGGCGACGGGGATTTTGATGACGGCGCGGTCATAAGTCATGAGGCCGTTGAGTTCTCCTTCCACGTCGGTCGTCTGCGTGTAAACGCCGGCGGAGACGCCCTGGGCTTTTAGGCCAGCCAGGATGCCGATGGATTTTTCATAGCGGCTGAGATATTCGTCTTTGACCTTGGGCAGTCCGCCGTAGCCCCAAGTCTGCTTCGTTTCGTTCCACACGTGGCCCGGTTCCACCCAGCTGTGGCCGCCGAATTCGCCGATCACTTTA
>CAZJZM010000124.1:0-2937 GCA_964550485.1 Microcaldota archaeon
ACGCCATCAACGTGGTCATGCTGGGTGGCGTCAAATTTGAAATCGCCGGCCCTTATTATGTGGAGGTGCTGGTGGATGACGTCATGAAGATTCGCTATCCCCTGGTCATCCACGTCGTCCCCCCTCCGCCCAAACCCGCCGAAAGCGGCAAAGCATGACGTCCTGAATAGGCCGCCGCCGTATAGGTGTAGGTTGGCCCATTGATGTCGGCATACTCCTGGTTCCAAAAGTGAGACACTTGCCCTTGACATTCCCATTGAGGAGGAAAATACGCGATTCCGAGGGCCCCTTTTTTGCGGCAGAACAGGTGAGTAACGTGAAGGTCGCTTGGCACCGTTCAAACAGGTGGCGCACGCCATGCTATTAACTGCCTACTGTACTTTTCCACTCTGCACGGAACCAATCAATAAGGTCCAACCCACATTCCGCAGGTCCCGAGGGGTGATTTCTGATTTTTCGGCGCTGTACTCGATGGGATATTGAGGTCAGATTTTCTCCATAGTAGTGCTCGTCTGCAGCGCTGCCAAGGAGGTCTTCTCCAGGCGACGGCATAGCTTGCGAAGCATCCGGTTGTTGCGGATCCAGGCTTTGACGAGCTTGGCCGATTCAGGATCCAGATTAAGGTTGACGGTCTTGCCGCCGATTTTCCGCGTCCATTGATCATAAGGTCCGTGCAGGATGCCTTGGGTCGTACAGCGGCAGTTGGGTTTCCCGCACTGATAGTGGCGCCTTTGCACGGTCCCGGGAATAACGTAACCCAGGGCTTGGATTTGCGCTTTGATCGCCTCAAATTCCTGGCGAAGCCTAGCGAGCTTGGTTTCGGAAGCCGCACTCTTTTTTTTGGCCCTGGGTGTTGACATCATCGTTATCTGCGGTAATGTTACCGCAGAAAGGTCCTAAGTCAAGACCCGATGATTTGGTTCAGCCAGCGAAAAGCGCGCGCCCGTCCCGCCCAAGAGGGGCTTCCCCCCGTATGATCTCTCAACCCAGTTGGCGCCCCAGCGCCCTCCTCCACAAGTTCGTCCTCGGCGCCCATCCGATCATCGAACACTATCTGCAAAAACTCCGGATCGGGGAACTGATCGCCACCTACATCGCGCAGGACCAACGCACCAAGCTGCCGATCGAGCGAACATTCGGCCTGCTGATCCATAATATCTTAACCACCCCCATGCCGATGTACGCTTTGGCCGACTGGCTGGCACCCTTGGACGAACAGTGCTTGGGACTGGAGCCGGAGCAAGTGGCCTGCGTTCACGACGACCGCGCCGGCCAAGCGTTGGAACGGTTTTATCACGGACGCCACAAGGATGTCTTCTTCCACTTGGTCCTGCGCGCCATCAAAACCTTCGGGCTGGAATGCGCGCAAATTCATCAAGACACCACCACGGTGACCTTTAGCGGCCAATACGCCGGCTGGCAGGCGCCGGAGGAGTTGACCCACGGCCACAACAAGGATCATCGGCCGGACCTCAAACAACTGGTCTTGGGCATGTCGGTGACGGCGGACGGTTCGGTGCCGCTGGTGCATCAAGTCTATTGCGGCAATCAAACCGATGATCGCCTGCACTGGGCGAACCATCAACGCTTGCGCCGGTTGCTCCAGCGCGCCGACTTCATCTATGTCGCGGATTGCAAATTGGCCACGCAAGAAAACCTGCGCCGCCTGGACGGTATCGGCGGCCGCTTCGTCAGCGTCATGCCCCGCACCCGCAAAGAGGATCGCGCGTTTCGTCAGTGCGTGCGACAACAACAGGTCCAGTGGGTTCACCTGCTTTCCCGGAAAAACAACCGTCGACCCGACTCTAAAATCGACCGCTACTATCTGGCCCAAGGCCAATACCGGGCCGCCGGCTTCCGCCTCCTCTGGATCCGCAGCACCCAGAAAGCCGAGCAGGACGCCCAAACCCGCGTCCGGCACATCGCCCAGAGCCTGGCCGCCCTTCGTCAACTGCAGGCGCGCTTGAACACCTACCACCTCAAACGCCGGCCCGCCATTGAGCAAGCCGTGGAGCAGATCCTCAAGGCCCATCAGACCCAAGACTGGATTGGCTGCCAGATCGATGTCCATCGCCAATCCCAAAAACACTTTCCAAAGCGCGGCCGGCCTAAAGCTGGGCAGAAGGGCCAAGTAAGCTGGGAGCCTTACTTTGCGGTTTCCTTCCATGTGGACCGCCAAACCCTCGAACAGGAAGCGCTGACCGATGGCGTCTTTCCCCTCATCACCAACCTGGAGCCGGCTGACTACCCCGCCAAGCGAGTCTTGGAAATCTACAAGTTCCAACCCTTCCTGGAAAAACGGCACTCGCAGCTTAAAACCTGGCAGGAACTTACGCCCGTTCTGCTCAAGAAAGATGAACGGGTGGTCGCCTATCTGCACCTGCACGTGATGGCTCTCATGGTCGCGACCTTGATCGAACGACAACTGCGCCGGGCCATGCATCACCGTGGCCTTCCCTCGCTGCCGCTCTACCCGGAAAACCGTCCCTGCCGTTATCCCACGATGTTTGACATCGTGCGCGTGTTTCGTGGCGTCGAACGCTACGAGGTGGTGGACGGCGAGCGCGTTACCCTCTTCCCTGCCAAGTTGGATCGCCTCCAGCGGCAAGTGCTGGAGCTGCTGGAGGTCCCGATCTCACTTTATCAATGAGGACCCATGAAGACGTTCCAGCCCTTGAACTCCGCTCTCCTCGGCCTGGCGCGCGCTCCGCCAATGCTTGCTCTGGGCCTCACGCCGCCGCCTCAAAAATAATCAGAAACCATCCCTCGGGACCTGCGGAATGTGGGGTCCAAAACATTGACGCCAAAATATTTGATCTTCTCTTTCTGAATAAGAACCTGATAATAATTGAAGTATAATACCACGCCTGAGTCATCGTCGTACATATAACACACTGGTTCTTGAATCCTCTCCTGCTGAGTTGGCGGCACCCTTTC
>CAZJZM010000125.1:0-2920 GCA_964550485.1 Microcaldota archaeon
GCCATGCGCCTCGAGATGCAACGACGTCAACATGTGCAGGAACTAGGGTTCCACCTGGAACGCATGCGTCAACAGTATGCCCTTGACACGGCGGCCCACCTCGAGGTGCAGCGTCAACGACATGTCGCCGACACGGCAACCGCACTGGACGCACTCAGGCGGGACCTGATGATCCAGCACGGGCAAGAGGCGGAGCAACGACTGGTGGAACAAGAAGTCACATGGAGGACACGGGTGGAAGAAGCCGTGGCCAAGCAGGCTGAAGTGGATGCCCTGAACGAGGCGGCCAAGGTGGTGGAACTGGTGGCTGAGGTCAAGGCAGCCGATGAACGACGACGCAAGGAGAAGAAGGAGCTGGCTGCCAAACTCACGGAGGAAACCCGACAGCTGGCCGAGTCGGTGCACAAGGAACGACTGGTCTGGACCGACACCCAGCGCGAGGCAGAGAGCATGAGCCAAAGTCTGCGGGACGCTGTCGATGCCGAGAGGGTGGCCAAGGAGGAGGCGCAGCGCGAGGTCGACAGGGTCAAGACTGAACTGGCCGAGGTGCGCAAACAACAGACTGCCGAGGCCACCAGGAGTCAGAAGAAGCTGGCGGCCAAGCATGGCAGACTGCAGAAGGAACACACTGACTTGCTGGCCATGCACAAGCAGACGACAGAGGTGCTGCGTGAAGTGCGGGTGCAGTGTGGCAAGCTGGAGGTGCTCAAGAGTGACAGCGAGCGCGAGGTCAAGGACAGGGCCAAGAACTACAACGAACTGGCCAAGCTGCATGACGCCACCACCCAGGAATTGACGGGGGCTCGTCGTGAGATCCTGGCCCTCAAGGCCCAGATCAAGGAGGCTGCCCCGCAGACGTTGTATGAGGCCACCCAGCGTGAGGTGCACACCCTGCACACCATGTTGCACGTATCGCAGATTGAGACGAAAAAGGTCCAGGAAGAGTTGGCCCGGTCCCAGCTCGAGGTGGAGTGCCTGCGCGATTCGTTTGACCAGACCACGCAAGGGGCCCTCATGCGAGGTCTGTATGAGAAATCCGTGGCAGTCCTCAAGGGGGCCAAGGAGGAGATTGAGGACCTCAAGGCTCGGTTGGCAGTCGCAAATGGCAGCCGCAGCGACAGGGAGATGGTCGCCCTCAAGGCAATGCTGAGGACTGCAAACGCCGAGCTGGAATCGATGCGTAACGAACTGACGGCGGTGCGGGCTGCCTACGACAAGACAGACCACGGGATCCACCTCAACGATGCCAAGAAAGAGATTCAGAAGCTTCACAGCGTCGTGGCCGTGCTGATCCAGGAGATCAAGGACCCCAAACTTGTTGAACAGCTGGTGACGGTCATGGTTACGCAGGGCGTGGAGGCTGCGGCCCAGGCAGCCCAACTGGCCCAGTCTGCCAACAAGCGGATGAAGAAGGGGAAATAACACCGCTGACTTTTTTGAATCCTCGACTTTCACGTGGAGCAACCACAATGGCACTATCTCTTTACTCAGCTTTTGCGCTGTTTGCTGGCCCATCGCCAAGCACAAGTGAGGAAAGAAATGAACATCCAGTGAGAGAGTGAGTGAGGTCAGGCCTCCAGACGAAGCAGGAGATGGCCCGGCGCGACCAAGTTCCATTGATACTCGACTAGTCCCGGATCTGCTTCAGACACAACAAAATGCCGGACGCCCAGGAAAATCAACATATCCCGCACTTGGTTCACCAATCGCACCCAGTCACCCTCCCTCGTGGTGGGTCGCAGGTCCACCGTAACCCACAGCCCTACTCGTTTGTACCCTCTGACCGATGCCCTCTTTCGTGCTTGCCACTCCACCTGTGTCAAATGGCGCAGGTCGTGTTGCTTGAGTCCTGCAATCAACCTTTCTGCCATGGATCGCCCCTCCCCCGTGTGTTATTTTTTATTTCCGTGCAGTCGCCCGTGGTATGTCATGCCGCGGCTGCCGAACTATTCTTCGCGCGGTCATGCAAGTTTTGTGCCCATGCAGCAGTCTCCGCGTCTGGTTGCCATAGGTGCCAGGCGATACGAAGGGTGCCGTCCCGATAGGGCAACTGTCTGGGATCTTGCTCCTCCTCCGCCTCGTTGGCGTCAATGGTCCTTGTGGCCATGGTTCCACACTAGCTTACAAGGGTGTTTCATTGGGTTTCTCCCTCTGGATTGACACATCATTCCGCCAATGGTCGCACCTTGGCCAGAGTGCCAAACACGCTGTCCCATTCGCTGCTGCTGACACCAAAGCTTGCCTCGTGTCCATTGGGGGCATAGTGGTGGTTGCGATGGGCCCTGCGTAGTCGGAGGACGCGAGCTGTGATGTAGGCTGGAATCCAGGCCGGCCATTGCTCCAGCGGGATGCCCAGGTGTAGATCGTAGTGCACGTAGTCGTAGTACACAAAGCCCAGCACCACGCCCACCAGGAGAGCCACGGCGCCGTTGCGATCCGGCACCACGACAAGGATCGTGCTGAACACAAAGGCGGCAATGACCAGGCTCATGGGCAGTGGGGTGACGATGCGTAAGCGATCCGTGGGGTGTGCATGGTGCACCGTGTGACACAGGAGACGCAACACATTGACGCAACCTTGCAGAGGGCGAGGAAGGCACTTGGCCCAGGCCACCGACGAATGGAAGACGAATCGATGCACCAGGTACTCGGTCAGCGGCCAGAACCCAACGAAACCCATCACGATGAAATACCAGGTCCTCAGCGTGTGGGGCAAGGCCCAGATGTATGTCACCACACATGCAGGTACCCAAGTGACCAAGTGTAGCCACCAGGGGGCATAGGTGACGGGTTCAAGGGGAGCCAGCCAACCAGTGGTGGGCAGCAGGCGCAGGGAGTTCTGAGGTTCCAGCCGGCGACCAGCCACTGAATCCTTGATGACGTCAAAGTCCTCGCTGGTCATCTGGTATGCCTGCACAAT
>CAZJZM010000126.1:0-2902 GCA_964550485.1 Microcaldota archaeon
TCTTCAGTTATATCGGAATTGTTGATTTTTCTTGTGCGGCTTAGTTCCACGATTATTTCTTTCTTAGTGACATCTGGAAGTCCTGCCATATTCTCTCTGATAACTTTTAGTATCTCGCTTTCGCTCGCATGAACGATGAACGCCTGGTAGCCGCGCAGCTGTAATTCAGGATTTGAAGATGCCATTAGTCTCTTTGGTGGTTCTAAGACTAGTGGGTGCGTTTCCAGCCCTCTCATGCCAGTGTAAAATTTGCCTAGAGCGATTAGCAAGGTTTCGTCTGTTTCGTTAGTGATTACTTTTATTGCAATCTCTGGAGAAAGGCCTTGATGAGAACCTACTTGAACTGCTGCCTGCGCCCGTACGTTAGAGTCCTCTCCCCTTTCAAGTAATTTGGTCTTTATTCTGCGTTCGTATTTGCCGTAGTTTATTTCAGCCATAGCAAAAAGAGCCAACGTTCTTAGCCTTGGATTGTCGTTTTCGTAAGCATTGTGTAGGATTTTCTCGCTGTCGATGTTTGCTTGTGAACATAGCCAAAGCGCAGAAAGAAGAAGTTGGCTGTCTTTTGTCTCGATGCCTCTTGCGTGTATATATTCTATGTCTCTCTCCAGTTCTTCCCTGTTTGGTCCAGAAGCATATCTGTCCCTTTGTAATATGAGGGAGAGATTGTGCTTGAGGTCTAGAGTATGTGGAGAAACACTTCTGGTCACTTCGTTTACCCTTCTGGTAAGCTCTTCGTGTTGTTCGGAACCGAGGGAAAGAACTAGAGCTAAGGATATTGACGAACCTAAGTAATCCGCAAGGTAGAACGGCCACATGAATTTTAGGTGGGCATCTTTTGTGCCGTTTGATACGTGTATGGGCCTAATTCCCTTGTTTATTGCAGTCCAATTGTAGAATAGCCGTCCTATTCTCCCGTTGGCGTCTTCGAAAGGGTGTACTTCAATGAATCTGGAATAAAATCTGACTGTGTCGAGAAAGGATTCTATTGGAGAAGCTGGAGGCTTGTTTAGATGGGCTAATGCTTCATCCAACTTGCTTGCCATTTGTTCAGTGGCCATTGCTATTCTAGGGCCATTGCTAAGCCTGTACCTTCTTAGATCTGGTGAATGTTTCCCATTGCCGAATAAGTCTTCTACCAGCGCTTCTCTTACGCTTATTAGGTCTGCTACGGTTACATCGCGCCCAATCAGACTGCGCAGCCTTCCCTTTACCGTATAAAGCCTCATAAACTGAATCGTGTCAGGTAGCTTGCCGTCTTTATCAGCGAGCTTGTCTGCAACTAGGAGTTCAGCGATGCTTTTATCATGAGAATTATCATATTCAGAGTAGAAGATTGCCTTAGGAATATAGTCTGTAAGCAACGCTTCTCTGTCTTCGTGTGCCGCTAGGCTGATGAATGGTTCTAGTCCCAATTCGTTCAAAGCTAAGGCATAACCATTATCCAAGACAACACCGTGAGCAAGTATACGTGCGAGCAACTTCCAGCAAATGTCTTAACTGAGGTACTTATGACTTTACCTTGTGATTAATCCTTTAGCCTATGTTAATTTGATGGCTACGGAAGACCATGATTAATCTCTCTTCTCCATCTAAGAGAGACTATGCTTTATATTGTCAATTATAGTTTATAGACCTGAGTTATTTTAGAAAATAAGCTTGGTAACACATGCAAATCTTTTTATACCAGACCGTACCAATTTAATGGTTACGCCTTTTGAGTTCTTTTCGTTTCTCCTCCTGATTTCTACTATTTAAGATCAGATAGTCTTGCGGCTGCTAGGGGAATCAGCATTTCCTCCTTTGAAAGACCTCCATGCATCCCAATCATGTTGAATTTCTTGCCTTTGATATGTTCATACCAGACCGATTTGTTTTTATAAGGCAATATGAGAAGATTTCCGGCCCTGTCGATGAAGTTTTTGTTCATCTTTCCATATCCGAATAGGCCCATTTCTATTGCTTCTCTTGTCTTGATTACTTTCGCTACTTTTGAAAGTTTGGAAGTGAGGAATTTTGTTGCTTCGTCTAATTTGCTTTCTTTTATATGGAGGAATACATCTCTTGGGCTTCCGGTAGGTGGTATTATCCTGCCGTTCTTTCCCAATTTATAGTAATCGTTGAGTTCCTTGTATTTGTTAAGGTATATGGTGTTTTTTGGATTAAGTAAGGTGTGTCCGTGATCTGCAGTGACGATGATAAGGGTCTCTGCGGCAGTTTTTCTGTCTATTTTGGTTGTAAGTCCGGCTTCAAGCGCATGCGAAACAGAGAGAATTTCTGCTTCAGACTCTTCAGTATGAGGGCCGTGGGCGTGGGTGCTTGTATCAACACTGGATATGTAGGTATAGAAGTAGGCCTTTCTTTTTTCTTTTTCTAATGCCTTCCTTAGCCTTATTGCAATGTCCGAATTCTTGATGTGCGTTATACTCGTATTGCCAGTTTTGAACTGTCTGTTATAATCAGAATCTGCTAATTGTCTGTCTATTATGGTGTATATAGGCATTTTCAGTGAGCGGAATCTTTTGTAGATTGTATCTCCAGCGTAGAGTATCTTCGGGTTGTAGTCCTTGGTTAGAGGAGTATCATCAATCGATGTAAATGGCAACGTATTGATTACCATGTCTATTTCTTTGAAATAAAGAAGCCATTCCAGAAGGCCGTGTTCCTGCGGAGTCATTCCGGTATTCATGGTAGTTACTGATGCTGCAGTAGTTGAAGGAAACCCGCTGGTTATTGGTGCCACTGTTCCATTATCTACAAATTTTTGAAAGAGTTTGGAGTATTTGCATGCCTTTAGGAACATATCATAGCCGAAGCCGTCTATGAGGATTACGACTATTTTCTTGATTCCTCTTGTGGGTATTTTGTCTGTTATTGATTTGTCAAGAACACGTCCTATAGGTTT
>CAZJZM010000127.1:0-2886 GCA_964550485.1 Microcaldota archaeon
CATCCCCCGTGAGACAGGGACTTCCCTGCCCTCTTGAGGCTTCAATCAGTATAACGCATTGGTGATTTGACGGCTATGCCAGATGCTCGTTCGAGCCGCAAAGTCTCTACTCAAACCGGTAGAGCTTGACCTTTTCCGTTCTCAATTGCCGGGAATCGAAGCGCCAGCCTTTGCCCTGGTCATTCTCATCGCCGTTCAGGCGACGGCCGGGAGCCCATTTTCCATCCTCAAACGTTCCCTCGTCGACCACGCCAATCCCAACCTGCGGCCCCGTCGCAGATCGCGGTATGAACGAAACCCTGAAGCCCTTGCCGACGCCCACAAACTCATCCGGCCCGGCGGACATGATCAAGCCGTAACCACTCTCCGCATGGCCGCCGAAGATCTCGTCCAGCGTCACATGCACTGTGTAACCGCTCATGGCGAAGTCAACCGTGTCGTGATTCTTGTTCAACACAAATCCATGCACGTCGCCCGCGCTCTGATGCTCAAGCAGCAGCGGCGTCACTCTGCCGATCGCTGCGTAACTCGCGGCCAGGTCGCCCTTCGCATCCTCGTCTTCGATGCCAAACGGCGAGAACCCCATGCCGGCCTCTTCGCCCAGCGCATAAAACACATTCGCCGCGCCCACCGAGCCGCCTCGGGCCTCGGGCACAAACAGCGGATTGCCGTCGCGATGATAGCGCTGGCACCATTCTTGAAAGTTGTCGAGATAGATGTCCGGCGAATAGATATCGACGCCCGGTCCGGCGGCCTTCCATACGTCCACGACCTCCGGCTCGGGTCCGCCACTGGGGAAGTCACCCGGCGGCGTATCATCGCCCTCCAGCCAGGTATTCACATACGTGGGAATGCTGTAAGCTGCCTTGCCCTTGGCCGCAACAAAGTGAATGTAACGCGCATAATACCAGGCCATGAAGATCTGGTCGGCCCGCGCTGTATCCCCAAAAACCTCAGCCCACGTGCCGGTTGTCTTGTCCCCATTCGCATCCCAGAGCGCCCGCAACCGCGGATAAAGCGCATCGCGATGTGCCTTCAAATACTGCGTCAGCTCCGGCGGCACAGCCGATTGAAAGGCAGCGTTGGCGGCAGCGGAGTGGTCGCGCGATTCGCCCAGGACTCCGACCTCGTTCTCCATCTGCATCATCAGGACGGTATGCTGCTTCCCATCCACTTCTTTGATGTGCTGCATCAGTGCCGCAAATGCCCGCGCATCCGCATCGCGCGTTGCTGCGGCCAGCGGACTCAGGATCTCCACCTCGGCGCCGCGTTCCACTACTCGCGGAAATCGGTGCGTGTCCTGCTTCACCCACACCGGCGGATAGCTCGACATACCGTTCTTCCACGAAGCCAGCCAAAGAAAGACGATCTTTTCATTTGCCTGGCGCGCCTGCTCCAGCAGCCCGTCGACCAGCGCAAAGTCGAAGCTGCCTTCTTTCGGTTCGATGAGCTCCCAGCTCAGCGGAGTTACCACCGTGTTGAGCCCCATCGCCGCCAGCTTGGGCCAGATGGGCTTCATGTATTCAAGGCTCGACGACGAGGAGTTGTGCAGCTCGCCGGATAGCATCAGGAAGGGCTTGCCGTCCACCATCAACTGGGTTGCCAAACCCTTGGTTTCAAGATGCGGAGTGGCGGGTGACGAGCCGGTTTCCTGTGCCAGGAGCGTGCAGGCTTCGAAGCTCAAGCACAAGGTCAGAATTGCCAACGCACACAGTTTGATTCTCATAACGTCAGGGAGTCTAACACAGGGCCTTTGCAATAGGTCTGACAGCTCGTCTATTCAGCGCTCCGCCCGAGCGTCCCGTTTTGATTTGCTGTTTCAATTCAGTCAAACTCCTTCGCAATTTGAGCGGCCTAGCGATTGCTTGCGCCAACGCCGCAACGTAGTGTTAGGTCGTGGCCGTCCTCTCTGTGGATCTTGCGTACCGCCGCTGGTCCGATCTGGGCATTGTGGTGATGGACCGCGTCCACACTGCGCACTCCGCCTCCATCGACTGCGAGATCATCTCCGAAACCGCGGCCGGTCTCGATCCTGAGCTGACCGGAGGCCCCGTCGACGCTAATATCCTCGCCGGCCGCCTCAACCACCTCGCAAATCTTCGCGACATTCGCGTCATTGTCCTCGACGGCCCACAGGCCTGGAAGTCGCGCCACAACGGCCTAGAGCACGCCCGCGTGAGCGAGCGCCAGCTAAACACCGCAGCCAAAACCGGCCTGCCCGGCATGATCAAGCCCGCGACCTACAGGCTTTTTGCCGAGTTCTGCCTCGACGTGTACGACGCCCTCGGCCGCCGCGGCTGGCAACGGCTCGACACTCGCAACCAACCCTCGTCACCTCTGATTCAGGGCCGACAGCGGATTCTCGTTGAGAGCTACCCTTATGCAGCTTGGAAGTCGCTCGGACTCACGCCCCTGCCCTCCAAGCGCCGTGCAAAGGTAAGCGACCTGGCCCAAGTCTACGGCGCCCTGAATGCGCTGATTCCCATCCGCACCAACCGCCCGCCAAATCACGATCAGCTTCAGGCCATCGTCGGCGGACTGCCCGGTCTTGCTATCGACGAGCGCAACACTGCGGGCGCGCGGATTATCGGCAATCCGCCCCGGCGAGAAGACGGCCACTGGCGCGAGGGCTTCATCGTGCTGCCGCTGCCGCCGCCTTGGCCCATCAACCTGCGCTGGTTGCATTAGAGAAATCGGAACCTGAGAGTTGCCGGCACAAAAAGCTCAGGCCGCCCGAATCGAGCGGCCTGTCTTGAGTGCATTTCCGGTTGCGTTTTCCTATGCCGGCGGCGCGGGCGCGGCGCCGGCCTGCGGCGGCGCGGGCGGCTTGGGCTTGGGAGCTGCCTGCTCCTGCTTCCTTGCCGGCGCAATAATCGCGTGGAGAAT
>CAZJZM010000128.1:0-2812 GCA_964550485.1 Microcaldota archaeon
ATAACTATGGGTCCCATTACAGCACCGCGACCCGCTTCGTCGCCGCCTGCAATGATTATGCAAACACCTATTACACTAGGTTCTTCCTGTCCACTACAATGAAATCGTTTACGGCCATGACGCTTGTGTATGGGACCGTCAGCCTTCCGCTCTTGACGCTCAGCTTGTTCACAAACTCGCTGTCCACATTGGGCTCTATGACCAGAGCGTTGAGTTTACCTGAGGTTTCACTCACTTCAGCATCGACAAACTTCCCGAGATCGAATCCGTCATTTGTTACGACTTCCTTGCCCACAAGCTGTTCCGCTATCATATATTTTACCATTCTACGCACCTTGTTACTCCAGAGAGATATCAAGAATATGTATACGGCTTAAGTTTATATATCTGAGCCTCTAGAGGTCGTCAGGAGTTGACAAGGAGAAAATGCCCATAAACATAACTCCAGTGCATGAAAGTTGCGCCATCTTCGAATCTGGAACAAGAAAAGACAGAAAGGAATAAGAAAGAGGCGAGGCATATTGTTCTGGTTGTAAAGATGGCAAATGAGGGAATGCTTATCTTCAGGGACAAGCAGGCCAAACTGATACTAATGCTGGCGGACGGAAGCAAGGAGTGGTACCTTTCCAGCCTTGCCAAGAGCGCAGCCGTGACCTACATCCACACGAGCAGGTTCGTTGGCAGATGCGAAAAGCTGGGGATCATAGATTCGGAAAGGCACGGAAAGATAAAGAGGATTTTCCTCACCGAGAAGGGAAAGAGCATAGCCCAGGAGATGCAGTCTATAATAAAGAGAATGAACGAAGTTCCTGTGGCCGTCGAACCAAAGCCACAACCTAAACCGCTTCTATAACGGTGCGCTTCCTCATCGAATTCAGGATATGAGCGTAGTCCCTATAATGCACGAACGAGGTTACCGTAATTGTATACTCCCCTCTCTCAGTTCCAACGTCGCTGTAGATGTCTATGCGCGCCTCCTTCTCCTCATTCGCAGCAAAAGTTCCCAGCTTCACCTCCTTCTCCTTCGAAAGTCCTATGGAATCAACGCTGAGCTGCTTCGGAACGCTGACGACCACCGAGCCCATAACCGGCTCTCCGGTGAGGTTCTTGAGCTTCACCATCAGCGTGGAGGAGCTCCTCTCGCGCGACCTGAGCCTGTAGGGCACGAACTCGGTCTTGAACGCGTAGGGGAAGCGGGCACCGAGCTGCGATGAAACATCCCTCTTGCCAAATAAATCTAGAAGTCCCATAAATTCAACCTGCGGTCACGTTTATCGAAGCGAGAGCGCCACTATCTCCTGTAACTTCAAGTTTATAATTGTTGCCTTTCGGAAAGTCCACGACCACCCTTTCGCCGTCCAGCGTGAGCCCTCCGCTGTAGGTGAAGGTTCTGCTCTCTCCGGGAGTAAGGTAGTAGCCGTAGGCGGTGCCCTCTAGGCCTGAGACCGAAGTGGGAACCGTGAGCGTTCCATTGCTTTCGAGAAGGAAGGGAAACAGCCCCAAGTCTTTCTCCTCCAGGCTGACGTTTTTCGCCTGGACCTGCAGGGCTTCGGCCTTCGCGTTCTCGACCAAATTCAGTATTCCGGTGAGGTTGGCATTCGAGAGGTTGCCGCTGGCCAGCTTCTCCGAGAGGACGCTCTCGAGCTGGGTCAGGTTCTCGCCCTTCAACGAGCTCGCGTAGGAGGAATTCGTCAGGTTGCCTATGACCCCTGTCAACAGCGAGCTCTGGTCACTCGCATTCAGCCCGCTGCCTATCGAGCCCAGGCCGGATAGCGATCCGCTCAGGAAATTGCCGGATACGAGCGTGCTGATCTGGTTCTCCGACAAGCCGGCCGTTTTTCCCAAGCCTATTATCTGGCTTATGTTCACGTTTGAGACTATGGAATTTGAGGCGTTGGTCGTTGCGCTGCCGCTGGACAGTTGGCCTATCGCCTTGCCGATGACATAGAAGGTCTCGTTGAGGAGCGACCCGGCTGTTACGTTGCCAGAAGACGGAGGGACATCAGGGATAATTTTTCTTGCGTTGACAACCGCCGAAACGTTCCCGAATATAATTAGATGTCTGAGGGTAAGCGGCAGATTGGAATTGTCGCTTACCGTTATTGAGACCTGGGTCTGGTTACCATTGGAACCGAGTGAGGCAGAGCCTATTTCAATGTTGGGCTTCTCTCCAGCCAGTGCTAATCTTACCGAGGCGTTCAGCGGGAAGGTCTGGTTTAATTGGGCCACGGAGCCGACGTTTTGTATTGCTATGCCTCTTAGCGAAGGCACCATTGCGAACATCGTTGAATTGGCAGTGAAGATGGGAATTATGGCTGGCGAAAAGTCTAGGACCAGGCTTGAGGAAAGATTCAGCTCCGGAGATCCGAAAACCGAGGATGTGAACTGCTGGTTTGGAAATACAAGGGGGCTGCTTGTGCCGTTTATGGCAATGCTTCCGGATGTTAAGTTGAATCTGATCATGTCCACAGTGGAATTAAGAGGGATCCTTACAACCGCTATGGTCTCGCTCGAATTAACCAGGGAGAGAAGATCGGCGCTACCTCCCGCATAGGTATCGATCCATTCAGATCCCGTCGCATTTTTAATGTGAACCTGGACCGAAGAATATGTGATGTTTATGCTCTGCGTGTTTTTCGGGAATAATGAAGGATCAGTCAACTGTATGGAGAGGGTTGAAGCCTTGCTTATGACCGTCTGCCAGACTACATATGCAAGTAATGCAATTATCACTATGAAGACTACTGTGACCAGCGCCTTCGTCCCATTGTTCAAGAGATCAACAACCTACTGACATTTGATTGGTAGCATA
>CAZJZM010000129.1:0-2806 GCA_964550485.1 Microcaldota archaeon
TTGTTTTTGAAGTGGTTTCTTCACCTGTTGAAAAGCCTTACAAAGGAAAATATGCAGGTTCTGTTAGCCCCACAACATCAAAGATAAGTGAAGACTTCAAGAAGGATTAGTGGCCTGCTGTTCAGACTTGTTTTTCAACTCCTCCAGTTGAAACTCTGCCTCCTTTCCATTGTCCTTCATAGGCCCTTTGTATCTCTCCGACAACCTGCATGAAGACGATATTGGCAAATCTTGCTCCGAGTTCCATTCTAAAAGGCTTGTTGCCAAGATTGGCCAGAGCGAATGTCAGTTCGCCAGTATATCCTGGATCGGTCTTTGTTGCCATCAGATAGATTCCGCATCGCTGCAGTGTGCTCCTTGGGTAAACGTGCAACGAAAGGTACATCGGCTTTGTTCCTGGTTCTATTTCGATTTTCTCTGCAGGAACATTGAACTTTTCGATTGTTTTGACAAGGACATAGTCTCCTGGTTTCATGACGATTTCTTTGTCTCCTTTTTCTATGTCTGCTATCTTTTCCGTGTCTGAGCTCTTCCTGTCTGTTACCCCTAAGAATCCTTCTCCTATTATCTGGTAGACCTTCCCTGCTCGTATGTCTATCCCCACTCCTTCCGGATTTTGGATCTCTCTTTCATCAAGGTTCTCTATCAGGTTGTATTTTTTGTTGAGCTCGAGCACTTTTAGCGTTGATATTATCATTTTGTTTCCTCTTCTCTTTGTTCCCGTTGCTTGTCAAGAGCCGCGAGTTTCTGGTCTATGCGCTTCTCGCTGTCCATTCTCGGCAGGGCGTACTCGTTCATGTCGACCTGCATGTATTCAGCAAGTATAGGATGCTTTTCCGCCACAGCATTCCGCATATTCTGCGCCACTTTCCTATAGTCAGGGTGCCCTTGTTTCGAAGACCTGAGCTCTGCCAGATGATAGATCTCCCTTAAGTTTGCCTTTATGTACCACCTCATTCTGTATCCTCGTGGTACTATGTACTGGGCTTCAGAAGGGAAGTCCTTTGAGATCTCCTCAAATGCCTTCTTTGCTTGAAGCATCACCTCTTGGTAATCCTTAGTAAGCCCGATTTCTTCCAGTTCCAGAGGAGTATCGAATCCGAGTGCTGTTGTGAGGGTTTGCTTTTCTTGGCTTAGAACCCTGTGTCTGTGAAGGTCCCTGAACATCCCGTAGTTCGCACAGAGCTCGAAGGTGTAATAGAGATTTTCAAGCGCGCGGCCGGGTTTGTCTCTTCTGTTTCTTCTCTTTGAAAGATAATCGGCCACAAGCTTCTTCTTTTCTTCCGCTGTCATCTTCTTTACTGCTGAAATGAGCCCTTCGAGAGGCATGTTAGAATAAGGATAAATCATCGCCGCGAGTACGTTTGCTTCTCCTTCTTTGTCGAAGTCTACAAGCTTCAGGTAGGGGCCTTCTGTTCCTTCCTGCCTGTTGAATGTTTGGGAGTATGGCATCATGCTTTCTCCCGTGCCGAGAAGGTATTCTGACGCCTGTGCCCTCTTTACAAAGGAGGGGAGTACCTTTTTCATCTCTTCGTGTATCTCTCTTGCAAGTTGCTTGGCCTCTTCCAGATTGCTTGAGTAGAGTTTTGTAAGTAGGTATTCGAACGCCCTTCCGTTGCCGTACAAGCCTACGTTGGTGAGTCTCCCCGCCGGAAGGAGGTTCTTTAGTATGTCGCAGGCCTTTGCCCTTGTTGCGCTTTCGTACGCTCTGTCGGTTGCAGTGGGGTCTTTTGGAGATACTTTCTTTACGTGCTCCATCACAACAGGGAGCCATTTTGCATAGGAAGAAAATAGAAGGTCCATTGTTCCTTCGTATGTTGCCGCGTGCTTCGACTCCGTTATCTTTGGATCACGATACCAGAGATATCTTCCGTTTACTTTTTTGTCAAATAGGATGTATCGGGCTGACTTTTCCAGAGGTGAAATTCCGAGTCTTGAGTTTGTCAGTATGTCTCCTGCAAGGCTTGAGATGTTCTCGCATGCGATGTGCACGCCTGCCAGCTCTGCGACAGAGTCGTCCCCGTACCCGACAAGTATTCTTTGGTAGAAGTCTTCCGCCCTGTTTATGGCCAGTGCGCTGTTTTCATGGTTTGCAACTGAACCTATCGCTTCGGCCACGTCCTTGTTTGGGATAAATTCGTCCAGAAGCAGACGCCTTGCGCCTTTGTCAGACCTACTGTAACGGGAAAAAAGCGTCCCTTTTATTACCTCAGGAAGGTTTGTGAGCACGAAGACGTTCTTTTCGGTGCTTGAAAAATATGGCTTGATTATCTCCTTTTCCTTATCAGTAAGATTTTCTTTGAAGTATAAGGTCTCCACAGCAATACCACATAGGGGCTTTGAGATTAAATGAATATAAAGGTAACTGTGGAACTGACGTCTTCTTCTATCTGGAAGTTAGCTGAAGCTATTCGTCTTAGATTAAGGGTTTTCTAACTAACGTTCTTCAAGGACTGCGCGGTTATGTCGCGATTATCTTGAAAGGTCGTTTATTTCTTCCTTTGATGCGGTTTCTTCCTTTAGACCAGAGGGGGTTGAGACCAGAACTACGTCTCCGACATTCTTGACGCTTTTGTAGAGGATGCTTTTCCTCTTCAGCAAGTTGCCGGCATCGCCCTTCACGCTCTTCCAAGGTGTCATAAGCAATCTGCTTATCTCTCCTTTTTCGAGGTCTATTACTACATCCTGTACGTCGCCCAGGTATTGTCCTGAATCGCTATATACGTCCATCCTATATATTTCTGAGATCTTCATTGTTTCACCGTTCGCCTTATTTATATATGTAAACGAGGGTATTTTAAACTTT
>CAZJZM010000130.1:0-2747 GCA_964550485.1 Microcaldota archaeon
AACAAAAGCGGCGACGACGCCAACATCAGAGATGCCCGGCGAGCTTTTGAAAAATTATCCCCTAGAAGCCCCCTATACATTTCAAAAAAGCATGAGAAGAGGCTGCGCGAAATAGCGCGCCTTTGGCGGATACACTATCCGTTGCTTGGAATCATTGACTTGGCCCCTTTCCCCAATTTTTTGGCAACTCCTGGTGACCGATGGGAAAAAATTGGCAAAAATAGTTTTGCAGCGGAGCATTTTTTGGTTCCCGGTTATCATCCAAATGAATGGCGTAAAAATTCGCGGGCAACCGTTCCATTTCACCAGTGTGCGTTTGAAGATTTTGAGCAGCGCGTTATTCAGGTGCTTGTTCTTGACCCTTTCGGGGAATCAAGTGGTGGTGGCGCGTTTCTTGATGAAATGTTAAGGCGCGAACTTCAGCGTGGGGATATACCCCACGCTGACAGCCCAGAGGGTGTAGATGTATGAAAAAACAATTTGCACTTTCGAAAATAAATCTGATATTTACATATTATGAAAACAGCCGTTGACGATCTGCCGTTATTGCAAAAAAGCAAAAAGAATTTCAAATCTTACGGCAGTGCTTTTTGGCTTTGCGACCATGACGTGGAAATGAACGTTCTTCGCGTCACTATCGGTTGGGCATTACAGGATCATTCTGGAGCCTTGGGTTTATGCAGTTCCATTCCATTCCGCGAACCGCGTTCGGCCGGCATTTTGTCGGCAGTCGAGGAAACGCAAGGGGCGATTTTTCACAAGCCCTCTGATTTTGAGGAGCAAATGAACGCTCATGCCGAGCGGCTAACGTCCGACTGGCTAATGTTTTTGACGCACAGAATGCTTTTCAACCAGTGCAAGGGGATTGATTCTTCCATACCATCTGGAGAAACAGATATTTTCATGGTGTATGGGCCAATTTTGCCCAAGTTCGCCGGTCGCGTATGTTATTCAAATTTCACCAGAAAAAAAACCGTCGCCATTATTGCGCCATCGATTCGTCATGGCGAAGTGCCCGAACAAAATTCGTTTTCATGGACAAAAGAGCCAAATCCGCGTTTTTGCCATGACTGCGCCCAACGCAGTTGGACAACTGATCCAGATGGTAATGACGGCAAAAATTTGCGCAGGGTGGCATCTTTCGATCTTCTTGAACCGGTCGGCGATGGTTTCTCGGGCAGGATTTTGGGAACTTCGTCCGTTGGTCCTGCAAAGTGGCTGGCTAAATCCGAGGAAATACAGAAGATTCTTGATCAGGATAGAGAAGAATTAAAACTCGCGTTTTGGAAAAATCATTCGGTTTATCTACCGCGAGGAATAAAAAGCGCTGCCATTGCAGCCTTCTGTCAACGGGAAATAGATAGGTCTCAAGACAGATTTAATCAGATTAAATTAGGTCCTAAATTCCAAGAAATATTTGAGGCTGGTCAGCAAAAAATGTCGTCAGAGGCGGAGGGGATGAGGGTGGATCATCGTTTGAAGAAGGAAATGCTGAAAATTCGGGGGCAACTAAATTATGCTAGGACGCTTCAAGATGTGGAATTTAATGAACGAGCAACGCGAGCTACCCAAATTCCCTCACCGCCGCGCATAATTGATGTTAAAAAAGAACTGTCAGAGATTCTTGGACAAACAGTTTTTGAATAATGGCATCAATAGTGAAACATGTGTTTGCTTCGCCTGTTGATCTCCTGAAAAAAGCAACCGCATCTTCTCGCCGAGAAGATGCAATTACTCGTTTAGTTGCAGGTTTGCGTTCGAAAGCGACGGCAAAAGGCTGTTCGGCAGGGGTTGATTATCCTCCTTACGATCCTCGCATTTTTGCCGAATTGCTTGGGGCAAGCAAAACGCGCCCGGCAGATTTAAGTGTTGGCGGACGAATTGTTTTTGAAGGCGATAAAATGGCGGTTGAGTATAAACGTGGGAGCGGTTCAACCGAGCGATCGCGTTTCACCATTGCGCATGAGGTGGCGCATCTCGCCCTTTGGGAAGTGGAAAAAAATTTGGTGCCAGACGCAAAGCCTCGAAGAGCGCGCAGCCAAGTTGTTGAACGTCTTTGCGACGAAATCGCCACTGAATTGCTCGCACCGCGTGAAGAAATAATAGGGAATTGGAAGGCATTTTCAGCAAGTGCTCTATCTACTGGTAAATCACCAGACTCGTTGCAGATGATTCAACACCTTGCTGAAGAATTCGCGATTTCGTTGCAAATGGCAGCCATCCGTTTCGTTGAAATATGCAAACCAAGAGCGGGTGTAGGATTGCTGGATTTGGAGAAAAAAGTGTTCGTCTGGTGTCATTTCGTTCCTGGCCGATATGGATTGCTTGAATATTTGTTGCAGCAGCATGGTGATTACAAGCGGCTATTGGAGGTTAAATCGGATACCGGAAAAGCGCGGATATTTTCCGGTTCGGCTACTTACCCATTGCTTAAGCAGGAAGGCCGTGTCCCAGCAGAGTGGCGGACGTTAAGTTTTAATCCAAATCTCTGCCTTGTCATTGTCAAACCTCGGTTTGTGTTTGATAGGCAACGTTAGTATTGAACAATTCTTCTGCGTCTTTGCCTCGAAAAATCGAATTTCCTTTGCGCGGCAGAACGTTATTTTGATTGCGATGTCCGCCATTTCGAAAGCCGAGTAGTTCAATTTGGTTGAAGACGCCGTTAAAAGCCGCCAATTGCCGATTTGAAGTTTAATTCAGCAAGCGATACCAGTTGTCGCGCTGATGCGGCTCGTAGCCCAGATCTG
>CAZJZM010000131.1:0-2737 GCA_964550485.1 Microcaldota archaeon
GACGATCCACCTCGGCGTAGTTCCCAAACGCTCCGATTCCTTCGGCAACGAGGCCTTCAGCACCAAGATCCTGGAATTCATGGCCATGGGCGTGCCGGTGCTGGCAGCCAGGACCCGCGTGGATGAATTCTATTTCAAAGAGGATTTGCTGCAGTTCTTCGAATCGGGCAGATCTGAAGACCTCGCGGCCAAGATCCTGTATTTGCTGCGAAACCCGTCGCGGCGCGCCGCCATGGTCGAAGCCGGCAACGAGTTCATTGCGCGCAACAACTGGGACGTAAGGAAGCAGGAGTATCTTGGCTTGGTTGATCGCCTCACGGCCTGACCGGCAATCGCTATTTGCCGGCGGCGCGCATCCCACTCAAGAGAAGCCCGCCGCTAAAGAACAAGAGCGATCATCATGCAACGCGCGAACAACTTGAAGGGGAGGGTTCATGAGATTCAAAACCGTGCTCTTGCTTTCCCTTTTCTTTCTCCTGCGCTCTGCGTGCGCCTGCGCTCAGCCTTGGGCACAAATCCTCGAACCAGGCCGTGCAATCGACTGGTCATATCCTGGAGTTGGGGCAATTCCCGACCGGCCGACTGCCTGCGCCAACCTCACTGATTCTGCCACTCTTGCCCAGATTAACGCTGCGCTTTCCTCCTGCCCGGCGGGGCAAACAGTCTATCTCGCGCCCGGAACCTATGCAGTTCCGGGGACCATCAACATTCCCTCCAATGTGACCCTCCGTGGAGCCGGCGCTAACCGGACAATTCTGAACGCAACCGGCACCCGAGGAGGCTATGTGGTCCGGATGGGATGGGACTCCGTTCCCTACCAACCGGTCAGGATCCTCGGCGGATCAACCGCCGGATCAACCGCGATTTTGCTCAGTAATGCGTCTGGAATCGGTATCGGCCAATACCTGGTTGTCGCGGAAAGCAACAATCCGGCATATGTTTCCTCGACGGGCATCGATGGTTTATGCAAGTGGTGCGATAACTGGACTGAAAACGGCCAGTTCGCCCGCGGTCAGATTGTCGCGGTCACCGGGGTCAAAGGCGACCGGATCACCATTTCGCCCGGCCTTTATTCTGCTTACACACTGACCCCGATCGCTGTTCCGTTCAGCATGAACGCATCGCATGCCGGCGTGGAAGACCTGCAGGTTTATGCCAATAACACGGGATACGACGCCAGCTTCGGGATGTCCAGATGCGCCTATTGCTGGATCAAGGGTGTGGAATCCAATTATGCCGACGGCGATCTCGTTGAGGTCTCCTGGGGCTTTCACGATGAGGTCCGTGACAGCTACTTCTCCAATGCGTTTCTGCACAAGCCGGGCCTGCACGATTCCTCGGTGCACATCGCGTACAAGACCAGCGCCAGCCTCTTCGAGAACAATATCGTGGAGCGTGCGCGGGTCTCGTTTCAACTGGACTGGGGCGCAGCGGGCAACGTTCTGGCATATAACTACACAACCGGTGAGTTTGTTGCCGACGCTCCCGAAGCGGTGATCGGCGGCTTTCGCTTGCACGGAGCGCATCCCCAGTTCAACCTTCTGGAAGGCAACGTAGCTACGACGATCGACGCGGACCCGGTCTGGGGAACCTCGAGCCACACGACCGCGTTCCGCAACTGGATTCTGGGCACAACCTTGGTCTGCTCTCCTCACAGCGGCCGGGGCGCGGTGAGTTGCTCGGACAAGAATGGCCGCTACGGATTCCAGGCGGCCCGCGCCGTCAATGTCTCTTATCTCAGCTCGTCGAACAACTTCGTAGGCAACGTGCTTGGGAGCGCGGAGATGCAGGCCCTAATGAGTTACAATCACCCGGCGGCCCAGGTTCCGATCGTTGAATATCCATCCAACCGTAGCTACGATGCGGCGGCTTATGGCTGGTCGTTCGGCTATGGAAAATTCAGCGATTCGGGCGCGGGAACCGGATGCGGCAGCGGTCTGCCCCCTTGTCACATGGCGGGCACATCGGCTTCCAACTTCAGCCACGGGAATTTCAATAACGTCGATGGCTCGATTTTCTGGGCTGCCGGAGTTACCCACACGCTGCCGCTGTCGCTTTACCTGGATGCCAAACCCCGCTGGTGGGGCGTCCTGCCTTTTCCGGCAACAGGACCGGATATCGTGAACGGTTCGGGTCCGCGGGGGCACAGTTTTGGGAACCCCGCGCAAGCCTGCTATCTCCACGCGATGGGCGGATCGCCCGGCGGCGCGGGTAGCCCTCTGCCGTTCAATGCGAAATCCTGCTACGGCAAATGATTCGGCGACTCGCCAACTTGCCTCATGGAGTTGATTCAGGCAAGAAAGACTTCGATAAGGCAACAGGATGGGAACATACCGCAGAGTTTTCGCCTATAGCATTCTCGGAAATGATGCAGACCGAAGGCACAGACTCAAGTGGCTTTTTTCTTGAGAATGAGCCACCTTTCACAACACTCAAAAAGTCCACGTATATTTCGAAAATGCTCTAGAATAGCTCTTCGCACACCAAAGCCTCCTGGAGCCCCCCCAATGACGATCGACAATGCGATCATGGTGAGCGGTGGCGTGCTTCTGGCGGTCTTGCTGGTGCTGCTGGCAAGGAAGCAATACTATCGATCTCTTCCGTTTTTCTTTTCCTACCAGTTGTGGTGCCTGTCCAGTACCGCCGCTGGAAGCGTTGCCGAGTCACTGCTGCCACCGGATTACATTCGGTTCTATCTTGCCAGCACTGCGGGGGATGCGCTGTTCCAACTCGCAGT
>CAZJZM010000132.1:0-2737 GCA_964550485.1 Microcaldota archaeon
GCGTGGTGGGCGCGGGCCTGCTTCTGGTGGTCGGCAGCAATATTCTGATGGGCGCGCACGCCTCACTTATCTGGCTTCTGCTTTTTGCCTGCCTGAATGGGGCAGGTCAATCCACCGGTTGGTCGGGGCTGGTGAAGACCATGGCAATCTGGTTTCGCAGCGAGAACCGCGGAATCGTGATGGCATGGTGGAGCACGAATTATGTCCTGGGCGGATTTTTGGCGACGGCGTTCGCAACCTGGGCAGTCGTCCAGCCCTGGCTGCTTCCTGAGCTTGGATGGCGTCGGGGCTTCCTGTTTCCAGCACTGCTGCTGCTGGCGATTACAGTTCTGTTCCTCATAGGCGCAAAGGACACGCCGGACGTTGCGGATCTTCCACTCGGAATGCATCGCGATGGGATCACGCTCAGCGCAGTGCGCACCGATTGGGGCGGCGTGATCGCACTACTGCGCAAGCCATCGTTGTGGATGGTGAGCATTTCCTATTTCTTTCTGGAGCTTTGCCGGTACGCGCTGATGTTCTGGCTACCGCTTTACATGGTGACCCAACTGAAGTACAGCCTGCAGGCATCGGGCTATCTATCCTCTTTGTATGAATTGATAGGTATTCTCGGCGCGGTGACCGCAGGCTACATTTCCGATCGATT
The DNA here is from genome assembly GCA_964550485.1 of Microcaldota archaeon. Classification (GTDB taxonomy): domain Archaea; phylum Micrarchaeota; class Micrarchaeia; order Micrarchaeales; family CABMGC01; genus JAJZIZ01. Next base: position 647 of record CAZJZM010000132.1, read on the forward strand.
CAGCCAGTCGCGGCGTGCCCCCGTCTCCGCTATCATGCTCTGCGGATTCGGAATCATTTTGCTGTGTGAACCAGCACTTAGCAGACTTGGGCTTGCGGGAACAGCCATCGCTATCTCCCTGGCAGGCATCTTCTCATTTGGCCCCGACACACTGCTTTCCGGAGCGGGAGCACAAGACATCGGCGAGCCCAAAGCCGCCGCAACAGCATCAGGATTGGTGGACGGCATCGGGCATCTGGGTGCAATTTTCTCACCTTATATAGTGGTCTACGTGAGCGCACGCTATGGATGGGACCGCCTCTTTGTCGTTCTCGCTGTCGCTGCATTTGTCGCCGGCGCGGTTCTGTTGCCAATCTGGAACCTCAAGCCATCGATGCATGTCGATGCTCCAGTTGAAGAAGAGCTCCCAGAACCCGTTGCTTGTGTGTCAGGGGATTGAAGGCGGCCGAAGAGTCCCCTTGACCTGCTGAAGAGCCGATTCCCGAAATAGGCCCTTTCCTTCAATAGATCGCAGAATCAGCCGGTAACGTGACTCTCCATCGCCGCGCGAGTGCGGCGGTGTTGCGGCTTGCCGGCAGGCATCTCAAGTAAGCGCGGGTCGCGTCGCTGAGCAGGAAGCCGGCTTGCGAATGTCTCTGCTGCAGTGTGCTTGCGATGAACAGACGTTCATTACCGTTAGGCGGCCGTTCATTGATTCAGCATTCATCTTCCCGAAGTTTCGACTGGCTACCATCGCATCAAGCTATTCGGCAAATTGTCTGCCCCGCGATTGGGCGTCCTCAACCGCCCTGTGGAATCCGATCTTTACGAATTCTTGAATGGAGTACCTAATGCGATTTGCACGTCGACTTCTATTCCTCGCCACATCTGTCTTCCTCTCTGTTCCTCTGTTCGCGCAAAACGCCAGCGTCAGCGGGGAGGTCCTCGATCCTCAACACCGCGGCATCAAAGGCTCAACAGTGACCTTGACGAACATCGGCACGCAAGTCAGGGTCGAGACCAAGACCGATGGAAATGGCGGCTTTATCCTTCCACCCGCCGTTCCTGGCCATTACGATATCAAAGCAAAAGCTCAAGGGTTCGCACCTACGCTGGTGACGGGGATTACGCTCGAAGTGGGTGAATCCAAAGTGCTCAGTCTGGTGTTGCAAGTTGGGGCGGTGGCGGAGACAATCCAGGTAAACGACACCCCGCCGGAATTGACGACGGATCGCGCCGATCGCAGCATCATGATCGAACCCGCTTTCGTCGAGAGCATTCCGCTGAACATTCGCAACCCATTGCAGCTCATCAGCGACGCCGCCGGCGTCACCAAAGGGGATGACGGGCTCTCAGGCCAGAATTATTCCAGCCAGAGCCGCAGCAATACCTTTCGCATCAACGGCGCAAAAGGCTCGACGACGGATGTTCTGATCGATGGAGCTGCCAATACTACCGCGTACTATAACCAGGATGCCGGCATTCCCGGAGTCGATTCGGTGCAAGAAACCCGCATCTTTACCGACGCCTACGCCCCTGAGTATGGGCGAACAAGCGGCGGCTATGTCTCATATGCCCTGCGCTCGGGCACTAATAGCCTCCACGGGTCGGCTTTCGAGTTCTTTCGCAACGAGACCATGGACGCCAACGGCTACAATGCCAACCTGGCAAAGCTACCCAGAGGCTCATTCAGCAGGAATCAGTTTGGGTTCAGGATCGGCGGGCCGGTCGTCATCCCCAAACTGATGAATGGCCACGACAAAACGTTCTTCTTCTTCTCCTATGACGGTCTTCGGGATACGAGCGCCGGCTCTTTCACCGGAACCGTGCCCACTGCTCTCGAACGGCAGGGAGACTTCTCTCAGACCTTTGACGCCAAGGGAAACCTCATCGTCATCTACAATCCTTCCACCACGACCGCAAATGCAAAGGGAACGAACTACACTCGCACTGCCTTTGCTGGCAACAAGATAACCAACCTGAACCCGATTGGTGCAGCGATTCTCGCGCTCTATCCGAATCCTAATCAGCCTGGAACGGGAAGCAGCAATCTGAACAACTTCTTCTCCAATGCTCCGGGAACCGATAACAACAACAGCTACGACACCAGGA
>CAZJZM010000133.1:0-2730 GCA_964550485.1 Microcaldota archaeon
TAAGCTTTAAAAGGCTTATACAAAGTAAGGAGTAGTGGCAGTTTCATGCCTTTTTGGCATGATTTATCTGTATCTCAACAGGGCTCCGAGACCTGTGAATCCCATTAGGAATTCCTTCCCATATGAGCTGTCGTTTGAGACGAAAATCATAGGCACAGACATGCTCTCCGCCAGCTCGATCAGCTCCTCAGCCACGTCAACAACTTTTGAAACTGTGAGATTGCTGCCGCATTCGTGCTTCTGCTCCCTGTGGCCGTTTGTCTCTATCTTTTCGAAAGTCAGATTCTCGTTAGGGCAGGTGTAGGTTACCTTCTGGAGCTGTATTTCATCGCTCACTATCAGGATTTCCACCTGCTTGTTCTCAAGCGCCTTCTTTGTATCATCGTAGCCGTATACCGCAAGTCCGTTCCTGATCCTCTCCTTTATGAAGCGCTCTATGATTTTTCTCTCTTTGGATGCCATCTCCTCCTTCAGGAGATCGGTCGCCTTTTCCACAATTTCGTGAAGACCGAAATCGTCAGTATAGCCCGTGTCGTAGGTTCCGAGTATCTTGATCTGGTAATTGAGCGTGTTCCCCTTTATGAATCCCTCTTTTGCAGGACCTGGACCGCCCACCAATAGTCCCTTTATCTTGAAGTTGTTCTGCGCAAATATGTCGTTGATAGTCTCGCTTATCCTCTTTACGTAGTCGTTTATGCTCTCCTCTATCGCTCGTTCGTATCTCCTTGCCGATTGACCTCCCTTCCTCACCTTTGCGTGCGCCGTCGAGTTCATCCTCCTCATGACCTGGATGTGCGCTCCCTTCAGCAGACCGATTGTCGCTTCCCTGCCGTCCATTACCACAAGGCAGTAGCTCTCCTGATTGTCCAGTATCATTTCCAGAGGCTCGAGCAGGAACGTTGAATCGCATCTGTAAATGTTGACGTTCAGAGGAGACGGAGGCTCCATTGAAAAGAGCTCTATGTCCGTCCTGGACTGGTTTTCTGAGATGTTTCCAGCGAAGACCACCAGTCCGTTCTTCGGAGTGGTCTTGTAGAGCCTCAGGTATTGTATTATCTTGTCGATCGCCCCAAGTACGTTTGTCCTTGTGCTCTTTGACTTTATGTTGGAGGACTGACTGTATTCTTCGCGGAGCTTGGATATCTCCTCGTTGATCTGGAAGCCTGTGGGAATATAGACGCTTATCAGCTCGGTTCCCGAGCCCCTGATCGACCTGAGCCTCTTTATCTCCTTCATTATGCTGTAGTCGCTTGTCATGGAATTAGCCTATCTCTTTCTTCCCGTTCATGTAAGGAACAAGCACTTCAGGAACAGTGATCTTGCCAGTCTTTTCATTGTAATAATTCTCCACTATCGCAACTATGGCCCGTGTCGTGCTGCCCATGGCAGTTGAATTCAAGGTGTGTGCGTACTTCCTTTCTCCGGCTTCGTCGTACTTTATATCAAGCCTTAGGCTCTGCCAATCAGTGCAGTTTGAGCATGAAACCAATTCCCGGTATTTGTCCTGGCCAGGCATGTATCCCTCTATATCGTATTTCTTCGCCGCTACGGTGCCTATGTCTCCGGTGCAGATGTTCACCACCCTGTAAGGAAGCTTGAGCTTTCTGCACAGATCCTCTGAGTTGCTAATCAGTTCGTCGAAGAGCCCTGCTGATTCGTTCTCTTTGCATACTATGAACTGCTCGACTTTGTAGAATTGATGGACTCGGAATATTCCCTTGGTGTCCTTTCCATGGGATCCGGCCTCTCTTCTGAAACAAGGGCTTATTCCAACGAATCTTTTAGGCAGTTCTCTCGCCGAGTAGAGTTTGTCTGCATTGAATGCGGCTATCGCATGTTCGGAAGTGGCAATAAGGTAAAGGTCGTCTTCTATTTTTTCGAGGTCGGGTCTCTCTTTTGTCTCGTTGCTGTCGCCAACTTTGTAGAGAGTCTCTTGGAAGTCAGCCATTGCGGTCACCCCCTTGTAGTATTCGCTTCGTATCATTAGAGGCGGGGAGATGAGTGTATAGCCCTTTTTAATCAGTTCGTCTATCTGGAATCGGATGAGGGCTTGTTCAAGAAGGGCCAGATCTCCTTTCAAGTAGTAGAATCTTGCTCCTGAAACCTTGGCAGCCTGATCCAAGTCCAGAAGATCAAGCTCCTTCAGTATCTCATCGTGGGTTTTCATCTTCCTTTTTTCAACTTTGCCTTCTTTCCTTATTTCAAGATTTCCGGCATCGTCCTTCCCATAAGGCACTGATACATCAAGAACGTTTGGCATGTTCCAGAGGATGGAATGGATTTTCTGCTCTAACTCTGACCTTTGTTTCTCCAGTTCTTCGACCTGTTTCCTTATATCGGCGAGCTCCTTTACCTTTTCGCTGCCGGCCTCCTTTCCAGATTTCTTTATCTTTGAAACCTCCTCGCTACCCTTGTTCCTTTTGGTTCTGAGATCCTGCTCTTGCTTCTGGAGTTTCCTGTATTTGTCATCAAGTTCCAGAAGCTCCGCTATGGGATATTGAAGCTGCCTTTTTGCTAGGGAGGCCTTGATTTCATCAAGATGGTCCCTGACGTATTTTGCAGTAAGCATAACTATCACTACCGATAAGAAGGAATAAGAAGATAAACAATATAATACCTATAGCCAGAGATAATAGAACTATGCAGGGGTGGCAGAGCTTGGCCAAATGCGACGGGTTTAGGGCCCGTTTCCTTTGTGGATACGTGTGTTCAAATCACACCCCCTGCACT
>CAZJZM010000134.1:0-2707 GCA_964550485.1 Microcaldota archaeon
CCTGGAAAAGCCTTCGCCTCGGCATAGAAATGGTTGCGCTTCATCCAACTCGGCGGAGTCCACGGCGAAGCCCACAAGCGCAACTTCGGCTGGTGGTGCTGTGCGGCATGGATGAAGGGAATCAGCGTCTGCTTGTCGTGTTCGATGCTGAAATGGCTCAGATCGAAGTCGCCGTCGGTCTCATCGTAGCTGTAGGCGCCAGTAGCAAAATCGTTGGCGCCGATCGGCATGCGGCAGTAGCTCAGCCGCGCACCGGCCGCGGGATCGAATAGCTCATGCAGCACGCTCTCGCGGTCCTGCTGGCCGAGCGCACTGAGCGAGGTCCATCCCAATTCATTGAAGCAAGCGCCAAATCCCTCCATGCGCCTGGCGTCAGGCCGCGCGCTCGCGGGATCGACACTCAGGTTGAGCATGTCCCAGCCGAAAGTGGCATTGAAGACAGGACTTTTCTGCCAGGGACTCGCTTCGGTCGTCGTCACAAATGTGAACCGCTCGTCCTTGAGCGGCTGCGGGCGAGGCATCTGCGCGCTCGCGTGCCTGCCGCCCACCAGCCCTGCAATCGCCACACCTGCTGCTGCTCGCGCTGAATCCTTCAACACCTGCCGCCTGCTCCATTGCTTGGCCTTCATGTCGTTCCGCTCCATTCCTTACAGTTCCAGACGATTGGTCCCAGGATAAGGCCGCAAATTCCAATTGATCGGAACATTTTGAATTGATTGCGGATGAGGAGCGCACGATATCTCCGAGCGGCATTGAGCCCGCCGAAAATTGGGGTTGCGTCACGAAGAATTCGGGCTACCGCGCCAGCCGGAAGTATCGCTGCGCCCGCGCCACATCCCTGAAGATTTGCGCCTTCAGCGCCTCGGGCGAGGGCCACTCCATCTCGCCGCGCAACCGCAGCAGGAACGCCAATTCCAGCGGTGTCTGCTCATCCATTTCCACTGGCTCAAAGTCCAGGATGTGCGACTCGACAGCGAACGACGCTTCGCCGAAGGTTGGCCGGTTGCCCACGTTGGTCACCGCCTGGAAGCTCCGCTCACCGACTTTGAGCCGCGTGATGTAAACGCCGAAGCCCGGCAGCAGCCCTTCATAGGCAGCCAGATTCACCGTGGGCACCAGTAGCCGCGTGCCAATGCCGCGTCCTCGCGCCTGAGTTGAAAGCACGGCAAACGGGCGACCCAGCATCCACCGTGCACGGCGCATGTCGCCCGCCGCAACCAGCGTGCGGATGGCCGAACTGGACACCTCCAGCCCCCGCACAAGGACCGGCGCATGGACATGCACCGCGAAGCCGTACTCGCGGCCAAACTCCGTCAGCTCTGTCACCCCGGCCTGCGCACGATGGCCAAAGCGGAAGTTGCCGCCCTCGTGGAGCGCGCGAATTTGCAGACCTTCGACCAGGATTTGCCGCACAAACTCCCGGGCCGGCATCTTGGCCAGCACCTCGTCAAAGGGCAGCACCAGAGCCCCGTCGATCCCCGTCTCTGCCATACGCCGCAGCCGTTCGTCCATCAGGGTCAGCAGTTTGGGCGCTTTGCACGGGCGCAGGAACTGCTCCGGATGTGGATCGAAGGTAACAGCCACCGCGCGCACGCCCAGCGCCCGAGCCTCAGCCACTACTGAAGCCAGAACTTCACGGTGACCCAAGTGCACGCCGTCGAAGTTGCCGATGGCGGCCACGCAGGGGCCAAACCCCCGAGGAATCTCTTGAACGGTGCGATACACGGGAGTCATGCGCTGGGGGCCGTTGCTCATAGGCTCACCGCCAGGCTGAGGCCATCGAAAGCCAGGCTGACGCCCGCCGGCAGCGCTCGATTGGTGGCTTCGTGGCCCAGCTCGTGGGCGATGTGGGTAAACCAGGTTTGCCTGGCTCCGATGCGTCTGGCCCAGCCCAGCGCCTGCTCTACGGTGGCATGGCTCGGGTGCGGTTTATGGCGCAGTGCGGAAAGCACCAGGTGGTCCAGCCCCTCCAGCAGGGCAAAGCTCTCTTCCGGAATATCGCTGACATCGGTCAAATAGGCTGCGCGGCCAAAGCGAAAGCCGGAAATCCTCATCTCTCCGTGCATGACCGGAACGCGCACAATCTCTACTCCGTGGAAGGCCGTGCGCTCGGCCAGAGGCTCCAGTTGCACGCGGGCGCGAGTGGGATATGTCGCGTGCGGCGAAAAGGTGTATTCGTAGATGCGCTCCAGCGCCGCCCGGGTCTCGGGCGTGGCGAACAGCCGGATGAGCCCGCCCTCGCGAAAGACCGTAAAACTGAGCGGCCGCAGGTCGTCCAGACCCAAAATATGGTCGGCATGAGCATGGGTGTAGAAGACCGCGTCCACACGGGTGAGGCCGGCCCGTAGCGCCTGCTCGCGAAAATCCGGTCCGGTGTCGATGACCACCACCCGCTCCCGGCCGCCTTCGTCCTGCCAGCGCAGCAGTACTGAGGGCCTCAGCCGGCGATCGTGCGGGTCCGCCGAGGTGCACACCTCGCAACGGCATCCCAGCGTGGGAACCCCCATCGAAGTTCCCGTCCCGAGAAATGTCAGTTGCCCGTCCATACCGCCCCGTTGTTCTCTAGCTTATGGGATCCCTATTGCAGTCATGCTCTTCTGGGGAAAGGGGGCCTGAATCCGGACCTAAGGGATCTCTGATCAAGTGTCGGATTTCCGAATCACGTTCCCTCAGGGGCTAAAGCCCGCCTTCATTTTGTGCTACTTAC
>CAZJZM010000135.1:0-2695 GCA_964550485.1 Microcaldota archaeon
GAGGAAACGGACCGGGCATACCGGACACTGGCGAATCTGCAACGACTTGCAGCGTTCCTGGGGGCGTTTCCAGGACGGAAAAACCTGATCTGGTTTTCGGAGTCGTTTCCGCTGCGCCTGTTTGGCGATTCAACCATGCGCCTGGACGATGAGATCAAGAAAACGGTCAACCTGCTGACCGCGGCGCGGGTAGCGGTTTACCCCGTGGATGCCCGCGGGGTGCGCGCCAACTCCTTTTACGAGGCCGGGGACACGGCGACCCCTTCGCCATCGACAAGCCAGCAAATAACCGGTTTAGGCGGAGTCCAGGCGACCGCGCTGATCGCCGATTCGAATGCGCGGAATGCCGATCAGGAGACGATGAGCATGTTGGCCCGCGATTCGGGGGGCAAGGCCTTCGCAAACACCAACGGGCTCTCGGAGGTGATCGCGGACGTCGTTGCATCGAGCGCGGATTTCTATACCGTGTCGTACGCGCCGAGCAACCAGAAGATGGACGACTCGGTGCGCCATATCGAGGTGAAGGTTGCAGGCGGGAAGTACGACCTCGCATACCGGCGCAGCTACTATGCCAGCGATCTCGGCTTGCCGGGAGCGGTGCAGTCCGCGCCAGGCCCCGACGGGGCAACGGCAATGACTTCCGACCCCTTGCGTCCATTCATGGATTTTGGGATGCCGCAGACCGATCAGATCCTTTACAAGGCGCTGGTAAAGCGGGTTCCGGCCAGCCAACCGGGTGAAGCGAATGAAATGGGTGGACGAAATGACTTCCATTATTCGGTGGACTTTGCCCTCGACTTGAACGATCTCGCTTTGAAGGCGGATGAGGCTGATTTACGGAAAGGCGTGCTGAATCTGAGCCTGATCGTTTATGACCGCCTGGGCCGCATTGTGAGTCGCAAAGACCACGTTGTGACATTGACACTTAAGCCGGATATCTACGCATTCTTCCAGAAGGCGGGCGTGCAACTGCATGCGGAAATCGATGTTCCGCGAGGGCTGTACTGGTTGAAGACCGGGGTTTTCGACCAGGCAACCCACAAGGCCGGCACAATGGAGATCCCTCTGAGCGCGGTCAAGCCGGTGGAACTTGCCTCAAAGTGACCCGAAGTGCGGGCGAAATCGGCAAAATGCCCGTCGGCCAAGGCCGACAGATCTTTATTGAACACTCGCTGCACGGCCAAACAGGCTGCGGTAAAACTCGGTAGGGAAGGCGAGAAGCGTCAGGGCACGACTTCAGTCGTGCCGTAAGTACCGTAGAATCAAGGCGGAATTTAGCCCCTGCGGAACGCCTTTCGGATTCTGTTCATTTTTTGCCTTTTTCCGCAGCCTGCGCAAGGGAAGAACGACGCGGGTCGGCACGATCAGTCGGAAATGCTCAGAACGGCTTGTCGGAAGGAAAGGTCTCGGGCTTGACAGATCCATCGCGTTGGCGAACCAGCATCTGAACTTTCCCTTCGGCTGAATCCAGCTCCTGCTTGCAGGCGGCTGAGAGTCCCACCCCCTCCTCGAAGAGCTTCAAGGAGTCTTCCAGAGCGAGATCGCCCTTTTCCAGTTGATCGACAATGGATTCGAGCTTTTTAAGCGATTCTTCAAACGATGCCATGCGGTTACTCCGGAACGGTAGCGAAGGGTTGGGACATCACATTGGAGAGGACTTCGGCCGCGGTGATGTAATGGCCGAATGGCGCGCTCACCTGAACCCCCTGCACATAGGGCCGAACGGCTTCCAGCATTTCGCGGGCGATGAGGACACCCTCGCGCCGTGCGGCCTCTGGAGTGTCGGCTTGAGCCATGCGCAGCATGATCTCCTCAGGCATGGAAATGCGCAGATCGTTCTTGAGAAACTCGGCATTGCGCAGGCTTGTGAGCGGCCAGATCCCCGCGATCACGGGAATGCGGTGGTCCCGGATGCGCTCCAGGAACGACTCCAAAAGCCGTAGATCGAAGACCGCCTGGGTGATGACGTATTCGGCCCCGGCCTCCACTTTGTAAGCGAAGCGGTTCAGTTCCTGCTCGATGTCCGGCGCGCCGGGGTTGGCCGCCACCGCAATGGTGAAGTTGGTGCTGGCGCCAAAGGCGTTGGCGCCCACATCGAGTCCATGATTAAGACGCCGCACGATGTTGACCAAGCCTATGGAGTCCACGTCAAAGACAGCAGTGGCGTCGGGATAGTTGCCGAATTTGGCCGGATCTCCGGTTGTGCAGAGAAGATTGCGAAGCCCTATGGAAGACGCGCCCAGCAGATCCGACTGAATGGAAAGAATATGCCGATTGCGGCAGGCGTAATGAAGGACGGTATCGATCCCCGTATGTTGCTGAATCTGGATGCAGAGGCTTTGCGCGCTCATGCGCGCCGAGGCGCTCGGCGAATCGGAAACCGTGATGCCGTGCACCCCGAGTTGCGACAGCAACTGGGCTTCTTCGATGACCTGATTGCATTCAATGCCGCGAGGCGGCTCGATCTCCACGAGGGTGACGAACTTCTTCTGTTCGAGGAGTGCGCCGATACGAGATCGTTCGCTCAATGGGGCGGGGGGAGTCGGCGCGTTGAGCGTCGGAACTGCGCCGGCAACCTGTACGCGAGCTTGCGCATCCATGGCGCGGATAGCCGCACGCATGGCTCGGATATGGTTGGGAGTGGTTCCGCAGCAGCCGCCGACAAACTGGGTTCCCGCCTGAATCGCCTTGCGGG
>CAZJZM010000136.1:0-2670 GCA_964550485.1 Microcaldota archaeon
CCATAGCTAAGAACATGGAACTCTCGGCGACAATACCGCGCGCTGTGCACATGGATCTTGTGAATGCAACAAAGCTGTTCGATGTAGTAAAATCGACAAAGGACAAGATGCAGAAGAGGGGAATAAAGCTAACTTTCCTTCCGTTCATAATCAAGGCTACAATAGACGCGCTCAAGGAGAACCCAAGGTTCAATTCAAGCTACGACCATGAGACCAGCGAGATAATACTCAAGAAATACTACAATATGGGGATTGCCGCCGAGGGGCCTGACGGCCTCAAGGTAATAGTGATCAAGGACGCAGACAAGAAAAGCATAGCAAAGATCGCGAAGGAGCTGCAGGAATTGGCGGACAAGGTCAAGAACCAGACCATCTCGATAGAGGAAATGCGCGATTCCACTTTCACAATAACAAACATAGGAAGTCTCGGAGGAGGATACCTCTCGGTGCCCATGATAAATTATCCGGAGGTTGCGATACTCGGAGTCCATCTGATAAGGGACAGCCCGATAGTGGAGGACGGAAAGATAACGATAGGGAAAATCCTGCCACTCTCGCTGGCTTTCGATCACAGGGTAGTTGACGGCTCGGATGCCGCCCTTCTCATGAATTCCATAAAGAACTATCTCGAAGACCCGGAATTCCTTGAAATGGTTGGATGACGTCATCGGTTCCCAAGCTTCACAATAGAATTTTTAGAGAAAGACTAGTCGATGCTGTCACTCTGGCGGAGATAGGGATATGCATCATTGAGATCCTGAAGTCGGTTCAGGCCTCAGGAGAAGAGAGGATAGGCTTCGTATCAGGAATAATAACCTCTGACGGAGAGAGGTCCATTGACCTAAACCTGAGAAGGCTTGCGGGCTACACCGAATTCTTAAGGGAAACCAACGATTTTCCGATATTCTCAGCAACGGACATATTTGATGAAGAGCTCATAAAAAGAATAGGTTATCACGAAGAGGAGAGATGGATGTCATTCTGGAAATCCGTTCTGATTTCCGGGCACATAACTGATTTGTTTATGACGCCCAGATGGAGGGATTCGAGAGGCGCGAACGGAGAATACAAAGCCGGAATGGAGATAAAAATGAAGATACACGATATGGAAAACCATCCTGATCTGGTAGCCATAATGAATTCACATAGATAGTTATTTATTGATGAGCAACTCACTAAGACTGTTTTTATGGTAATGGGTTCAATTCCAGAGCAGGTGGATTTGGCAGTTATAGGAGGAGGGGTAGGAGGCTATGTGGCTGCGATAAGGGCATCACAGCTCGGGCTCAGCGTCGCAGTAATCGAAAAAGAGAAACTTGGAGGGCATTGCCTGAATTACGCCTGCATACCTTCGAAAACCCTGATCCACATAGCAAACTTGTTCTATGACATACAGCATGCGCAGGATATGGGCATAAACGCCACTGCAACTATCGATTCAAAAAAGATGTATGATTGGAGGATTGGAGTCTCAAAGAAGCTTGAGGACGGTGTAGGCTTCCTGTGCAAGGCGAACGGGGTTGAGGTAATAAAGGCTCAGGCGGTCTTTCTTTCCTCAAAGGAGCTCCAGCTTACCAACGGTACAAGCCTCGAATTCAAGAAGGCGATAGTGGCGACGGGATCGGAGCCCACGGTTCTCAAGGGATTCGAATTCGAAGGGAACATCATAGACTACAAGAAGGCACTTTCGCTGGAGGTTCTGCCAAAGTCAATGGTTATACTAGGCGCAGGATATGTTGCGGTTGAAGCCGCAATGCTCTACGCAAAGCTCGGCGTCAAGGTAGATGTTGTGGCAAGATCCGATGTCCTTTCTCATTTCGATCCTGAAGCGACCGAATTGGTGAAGAAGAGAATGACCGAGATAGGGATAACGCTGCACAAGGGCGCAAATCCGGTTTCGCATACCGAAAACTCGGTAACACTTGACAATGGCGAGATTATCAACTCAGAATTGATAGTTGTTGCAGTTGGTCTTTCGCCATACACAAAGGGACTGGGACTGGAAAATACGAAGGCGGAGCTCGATGAACACGGATTCATAAAGGTTGACAATTCGCTGCGCACTGACGACGAGAACATACTCGCACTAGGCGATGTGATCGGAGAGCCGATGCTCGCCCACAAGGCCATACGCCAGGGGGTTGTCGCTGCCGAAGTTGCCGCTGGCCAGAATTCAGGTTTCGACAACATAGTCATACCGGCGGTGATCTTCTCTGATCCGGAGATAGCGATAGCCGGGGTGATTGCAGGAGATGGCATAAAAACGACCAAGTTCCCGCTTTCGGCAATAGGAAGGGCGGTCGCGCTCAATAGGACAAAGGGTTTCATGAAGATAGCATACGATGAAGAAAACCTAATCAGAGGCGTTGAGATTGTTTCAGATGACGCAAACTCGATGATAGCTGAGGCCGCACTCGCAATAGAAATGGGCGCTTCGCTGGAGGACATCGCAGACACCATACATCCGCATCCTACATTCAGCGAGGGCATACAGGAGGCGGCCGAAGCAGCACTCGGAAGGCCGATACATTTCTTCTACGGCAAGCAGGCTAAGCAGGTGCAAGAATGAAGATAACGCTGGTAAAAAAGGCCGACTATCCGGAACTGGAAAAACTCAGGAAGATTTTTGAGATCTCCCCAAACGGAGACATCTGCGTTGCTGTAGGAGGA
>CAZJZM010000137.1:0-2664 GCA_964550485.1 Microcaldota archaeon
ATGCTGGACAGGCATTCTCTTGAATTGATAAACAAGTTCAAGGGAAAATACAAGCTCAGGAGCATAATCCACGGAATCCAGCGCTTCCAGAAGTACGGAGGAGAATCAAAGGTCGAGGACTCAGTTATCGAAAAGGTAATAGTACTAGTCGAAGACGGAAAAGAGGTCACAAAGGAGATGGTTGCTGAGGTAATCGCAGGAAAAGAGGTGAAGGTCGAATATGCAAAGCTTACTGAAAAACAATTGGATAAGATAATACGGGATTTTATAGACTCAAATCCGTCCATCGTTGCAGAATACAAAAGGAATCCAAAAACGATAAACCTAATAATCAACAAGATTTCCCAGAAGAATAACCTTCACCCAAAAGAAGTAGCAAGAAGAGTGGGCATAGTTTTAAGCACTTATTAAAAACAAGAGCAGATTGATGATCTGTCTTGATACTTTAATCGTTATTAGGCCCTAGTTCTTTCTCGGGGTTGTTGCCTAACTATAGGACTACTTGTTACAACTGCAGATTCAGGTCTTATAATCGCTGTTAATGCGTCCCTCGTTCTTACCCATTCTCCAAATCTGCTGTTCATTTCAAGTGTTCTATCTACCGCATCTGGATAACTCATACTACTGTTGTAGAGCAATTTTTTAGCTGATATAAGTTCCTCTGGAATTATCAGTCCGTGGAATTTACCTACTTCCGCTCTGGTCCTGAAATCACGAAACCAGATTTTTCTCTCCGCTAAACTAGTTCCTCTTGCCGTTGCTGCTTCGAGTAGTGCGTGATCCAATCCTATAGACCAACCTGTTCCTGTTAAAACACCAATCTTTGCAAGCGCTCTGGCTGTCTCATAATCTATGTCTGGCTTTATTACAGGGTATAGTGGAGTAATTGCCATTGGTTTGTCTTCTGCAATTTCTGCTATAACTTGATACATATCTCCTCTAACCGAACAATCATGGGTGTTTATTAGGAGAATAGCATCAGCCAATTCTGCGGTTTGCTTTAGATTCTTTTTCATGGTAACTATGTCGACGCCATTAATAATGAGAAAAGGCAATACGTTTTTACTAAGTTCCAGATTAAAATAATCCATATCAGCAGTCATCCTTCTGCAAATGTCCTCTTCCGTATTTCTAAATCGCATAAGATTAGAGTCTCCATCAAAAGACGCAACAGGACCAAAGATATAATCAGGCCTGCCTCTATGTTCAGAAATAAATCTGGCATCTGCAATTTCTCTATCGTAAACGGAATATACTTGACCAATGCCCCTTCGCGCAAATTCGTATGCGGCAACAATCGCATTCCTCATGGCTCTGTACGCATCTGTACCTCTTTCGTTATAAGCTTTATTACAAGTAACTATAAAAACGGGTTTTTTACTGGTGATCATGACCCGCGCTTTTGGTGTGAATTCCTTATTGGTACTTGTTCCAAATTCAGCGATAACAGCAATTACATCCTCTTCAAGAGAGGCGTTGTGAATTGCAAGGGCGATTTCCTCTTGAGTGGGAGTTGCAGTGGAGATGTTTTTTTGGCTACTAGCTACAAAAGGGAGTTCTTCTTGGCTGCTACCTACCACGTTTGTACTGTCTGTAGGTTTAATTTCTCTTATTTCTAGTACTATTCCATTGCCTTCTAAATCGATGCCTTCTGCTTGTAGGCTCTTTTTTGCCGCGTTTACTAACTCTTGCCCAACTTCTGCCTTAGGATGTTTAACTCCTTTCTCGTCCAGTTCCTGTGAAATAGTACCTATACCTACGAAGATTACGATTTTACCTCCATTTGGGAATTTTTCTCTTATATTTAATGTCAAATACTCACTTCCTTCTCTTTGATAACCGTCCATCTTAGTACTTCGGCGCTAGATGAATAAATAGCGTTGCTTATAACTTAGTAATACCAAATATATAATGCTTTTGTATTGAAAGGATTAGACTGTTACAGCAAACCTAACTATAAGGAAGACGAACAGCCTTCAATTGCATTAATTATGATGTTCGGGAGAACTTAATCTCCCGAACTCCCACCCAATACCACTTTTCTTATCGTTCCCTATCGATGCTAAGGAGCATCATTATCCTTCTTTTTTCTATTTGTATATATGCCTTATCATCTAAAACCTGCAGATATTATAAGGTTCATAGTGAGCCTTATTATATGCCATTGTAGAAAATACAAGCAATTTTCGATTTTATGACAAGATTTTTATATATATCCTACCAATTCTATTCATGGACAATCTCGACGAGGAGCTAATCTCGAATGTTGACACTGGAATCATAAAATACACGGCGCTGGCCAAGAAGCTGAACTCGCCACTCTCAACAGTTCACTTCAGGATGAAGAGGCTCGAGAAGGAGAAGGTCATAAAGTACTATAAGGGAGAGATAGACTGGAAGAACGCGGGATTCACTATAACCGCATTCGTAATGATAAGCGTTGACAAGATAGTACTCAAGGAGAAGAAGAGAACGCAGGAGACCATACTAAAGGAACTGCAAGGCGTTCTCTATGTGCGAGAGGGATACATAACCACAGGAGATGCGGATATAATAATAAAGATAATAGCGAAGGACACTAGTCATCTTAAGGATATTATTCTCAACTACATAGATTCGAAGGAGGGCATAGCAAAGACGAATACTATGATAGTTCTTGGTTGA
>CAZJZM010000138.1:0-2617 GCA_964550485.1 Microcaldota archaeon
TTGCAATAATTATCTTGTATGTATGTCTCAATTAATTCGATTTGGCTGGGTCTGACTCCCTTCCCATAAACAATATTGTCCCTGTCTGCTTATCTATTATGAAGAACAGGAATGGATGGTCTGCGCGGAAGTCGATTGGTTGTATGGGATGGAGATTGAGGACTGCCGTCGTATCCATAGATACAACAGTTGCGCCGGCCGCTTCTGTCCCGTTTTCGGTTACTTTTATAAACGCTTCATGAAGAACGTGAGATATGTACAAACTCTCATTTGTAGAGATTCTGGAGAAGTTTGCTGAGTAGGGATCAAATGCGCTTTTAATGCCGAGCGCCTGGAGCAGAGTGTTCATGTCTTCAGATTTAGTTGTGTTGAATCTGGGAAGCCAGATATCCATATCTTGACTTGAAAGATTAGATTCTATTGAGTAAACTTCTCTTGCGGACAACCCTGTTTCGATGGCTGAAAGATTGTATTTTTGTGTGGGTAGGAGGATCAACATCGATACGTTGCTTTCGTTATAATTAAGCTCTAAAGCCTGCAGTCCATTATTTGCGTAATAAGATTCGTATGTTCCCCCAAGAAACATCAATGGAACTGTAACATTCACAGTAGGAGCAACAAAGAAAGTGGCATTTTGCGTGTCTCTTTTGTTAAATTTCTGCTCCCAGGTTCCATTAAAGTATATGGCGTTAACAAGAACCACTTTTGTATAGGAATCGAGAGTTCCCTGAGGGATCATGTTCTTAATTTTTTGGTTTGTTTTGTTAGCAATCCAACTATTAATATTTGTTGTTTCCAAGTTAGGATTATTTTTGAAATCCGCCTGATACGCAGATGCATCATAATAAGTTGAGAGATTGCTTGAAAATCCTTGGTTTATTGAAAACGTCTTTTCAACCCAGATGGAATCTGCAATAGAAAGATTTATTCCCTTTTGCGAATTTAAGATGCCGAATAATTTCTCAAAAGACGCGTGCGTGGCTGATAAATTGTCTGGAAGCCCTAAGACACTGCGCATTTCTTGCAGGGTGCTTCCACCGGCACCTTCGGCAGTCATTGAGAGTGCCGTGTATACTGAAAATGGTGAAAAGAAGATATTGCTCGTTTGATTTCCGGATTCATTGTTTAGAGAAGAGTAGACATTCAGGGCGAAATTATTGGAGCCGTTGATAGATTTGGAAAATTGGGAGTAATTAATTGGGGAATTTGGGTTTGGGGAAGGATTTGGAATATTATTGTTGGGTATGTATGGACTTGGTTTTTGGGGCATTAGAAGGTATGCGCCCAATACTAGAAGCACTATCACGAGAGCCGCTATTCCAACTAACAAGGAATTGTTTGCCATAAACATCATTTGCGTTAGGAATATGAGAACGGCGAAGTTTATATCTGTTGCCCTAAATGTAGGTTTTTTGTAGGTTAATTCGTTAGGTCCCGAAAGCCTTTTTGTAAGAGTCCGATTGAAGGCCGGAGCCAGTTACAGAAAGGTTTTACTTGCTTTTACAGCAAATCTGAGAGATACTACTGTTGATCACTTGAACAGCCTGACCCTTACCGCTTTCTTCTTCTCAACCTCCCTGAGGGAGTAGTAGACTATGAAAAGCAGGAGTATCAGCATCACCCCTATGAGCAGGGACTCGCTCGGCATGCCGAACATGAATGCCAGCAGGATGACTATCGAAGCTATTGAAAGGTATGGGTAGAAAGGCGACCTGAACTCCGATATTTTGCCGCTTCTCCTGAAGTGTATGACGACGAGGCTGATCATCAGGTAGCAGAAAAGCATGCCGAAGTTGGAGATTGCCGCTATCACGAAGACGTTTCCAGCGAAGAGCATCACCACACCCACTATGCAGCAAAGTATGACACCGTTTACAGCAACCTGGCTCTTCCTGTTGTATTTGCGTAGTGCGCTCGGCAGGAGCCTGTCGGTGCTCAGCTGGTAGAGGAGCCTTGAGGTGCTGAGGATCCTAGCTATGGTTGCCGATGCGGTCGCTATCAGCGCGCCTATCCCCACCAGGAGGAAAAGCCAGACGGGCGCGCCTATGGTCTTGAGCGCGAAGGTGAGCGGGTCTGCGCTCACGGTGTATTGGCTGGCTGGAAGGAGGAGCAGGAGGCCCAGTATGACCAGCAGGTAAATCACTATGCTTATGATAACGGATGCGAGCATCGCCCTTATTGCCGACCTGGATCCTCCCTTAATTAGGGATACTATGGTGGTGACCGTCTGGAAGCCGCCGTAGGCGAAGAAGATCACGACGCTCGCCGCGAAGAACGGGCTGAGCCCGGCCTGCGATGGGCTCAGGCTGAAATGCGAGAGCGTCGAAGCTCCGGAATAGAGCGCGAAGAAGATGGCGAAGATCACAAAAACGACCAGTATGCATATTTTTATCAATACTAGGAAGTAATCGGAGCTCGCCGCCTTCTTGAACCCGAGTATGTTTATGATTCCGAGAATAAGTATGAGGAGTATGGCGAAAGGGATGGAGAACGCCGCCGTGCTGTAGCCCAGCAGGCTTGCCAGGTATGCTCCGAAACTCAATGCTATGACAGAGATGGAGGTCCCGTTGCTGAAGAATGATATTATGCCAGTGATGAAGCCAAGCTCGCTGCCGAA
>CAZJZM010000139.1:0-2614 GCA_964550485.1 Microcaldota archaeon
GTGGGTATGCCGCTTGCGAGCATTATGCTCTTGGAGAAGTCCTTTGAGCCCTCCAGCCTTGCAGCTGCGGCGCTGGGACCGAATATTTTGAGCCCTCGTCGTCCAAACTCGTCAACTATGCCTGCCACCAAAGGCGCCTCAGGACCTACGAATGTCAGATCTATTTTTTCTTTTTCAGCGAAATCTGCCAGGCCAGGTATGTTGTCTGCTTTGATGTCTATGTTTTCTGCCACTTCTGCGGTGCCTGGATTGCCAGAGGAACAGAAGATTTGCTTGACATGCTTGCTCTGGAAAAGTTTCCAGCAGATTGCGTGCTCCCTTCCCGCGCCTCCCCCGCTTCCCACCACAAGAACTTTCATTTGACCACAGGGGTTATTCATAAGTCCTCTTGTCTTCATGTCCCTTTTCGTAGCGCTCTAGCGCTTCCAGACGCAGCTTTGCGCCCCATTCGGTAGGATATTCGCCTGTAACGCAGGCTGCGCACATGTCCTTCCTGCCTCCCGGCAGGCCTATCGATTTGACAAGCCCCTCAAGGCTCATGAATCTCAGCGACTCGACGCCTATCTCCTTGCCTATCTTCTGTATCACTTCGTCGTCTAGGTCAACCCAGCCGGTCTGGTGCAGTTGTTCTTTGTTGGAGTGCCTGTTTGCTATGAGTTCTCCGATGGTGGACATGTCTACGCCGTAGAAGCACGGACTCCTGACCGGAGGACAGGTAATGCGCATGTGTATCTCAGCGGCGCCACCGCTCTCACGCAGGTACTTTATGAGGAACCTCGAGGTATTGCCCCTTGCTATTGAGTCGTCGACCAAGATTACCTTCTTCCCCTTTATTGCAGCGGTATTGATATAATATTTCTGCTTCACCTTTTCCATCCTGTCTTGCCCGAAGATAAAGGTTCTTCCAACATACCTGTTCCTGATGAGTCCTTCCATCTCTGGAATTCCTATAGTATGGGCATATGCATCCGCAGCTGGCTTTGCGGTGTCGGGAACCGGTACCACAACAAAATCCTTGGCGTTTACTTTGAGGGTCTCCTGCTTTGCCAGTTCTGCGCCTAGCTTCCAGCGGATCTCATATACTGATTTGCCATCAAGAACTGTTGCGGCGTTTGAGAAATAGACATATTCAAACATGCAGTGTGCGCTTCTCGGGCTTTTTGCGTATCTTTTCACTTCAGTCGTTTCGCCGTTTGAGATGAACATCTCTCCGGGCTTTAGAGTCTTGATCTCGCTTTCCACTAGATTTGAGAGGGCAACGCTCTCCGAAGCTGCTCCGGATACTTCATTGCCTATGGAATAACACATCGGTCTTATGCCCATTGGATCTCTCATTACGACAAGAGTGCCTTCTGCATCAAGATATGCGATGTTATAGGCTCCGTCGAACTTTTCAGAGAGGTTTGCGAATACTTCATGCATTGGTGTCTTCTTTGCTCCTATCTGTGATCTTTCAAGGAAGTGAAGAATGACTTCGGTATCGAGATTTCTTACCAATTGGTATTGTTCTTTTTCCAGCTCTTTCTTTAGTGAGGTGAAATTGGCGATGTTTCCATTCCAGGAAAACGAGAACCACTTCCATTTCCTTCCATGGTGGCGCTCAAAAGGCTGTGCGGAGCCTTCGTCGTCGCCTCCTGAAGTGCTATATCGAGTATGTCCGATTCCCTTGGTTCCCGAATACCTTTGCATTATCTCGATTGCCTGTAATTTCGAGTTGGTTGCGAAAACCTCGTTTACAGTTCCGACCTTCTTGTATGTGTCTATGAGTTGCTGTCTGTTTGGATTGTAGGTGGTGATTCCCGCCGCGAGTTGCCCCCTATTTTGCATCTGGAGCAGCATCTGGTATAGGTAAAAGGCCGCTCCGCCTTCAGGATATTTGTCAAGGTGGTTTGGTATGCTTACTGCAGCTACCGCACACTCCTCCTTAAGTTCACCTGCCATAGGTATATTACTCCGAGAGATAATTTAAAGGTTCCTTCGGAGGGTTTATAAGAGACAAATTACTTAATGATTCTAGTAGAGGTAGATAAGATGATCAAAGCGATTATTTTTGATTATGATGGATTATTGGTTGATACTGAAGACCTATGGTTTCAGTCTTGCAGAAAACTATGCGGCGAGTATGGTGTTGAACTTACAGAACAGCATAGGGAAGAACTGATGCGCAGCGGATTGTCTGCTTATCTTGTCCAGCGCTTTTCCATTCCTGATTCGGTAGAGGCCATAAAAGCAAAGTTGAATGGGATATTTAATGACCTTACTAAAGACGGAATAAAGCCGTTGCCTGGAGCAATAGAATTAGTTAGGAACTTGAGCAAAAAGTACCCTTTGGCTATAGCTTCTGGTTCGCATAGGGAGACAATTTTAGCCGCATTGCGGTCTCTTGAGATTTTGGATTGTTTCAAGGTGGTTGTGGGGATAAAGGAAGTTGCAAATGGGAAGCCGGCTCCGGATCTCTTCCTGAAAGCTGCAAAGGAGTTGGACATTGATCCGAAAGAGATCTTAGTCTTTGAAGACCAACCGAAGGGACTTTCCAGTGCCAAAGCGGCTTCGATGCATTGTATAGTGATTCCTAATAAGTATCTTCAGAATATGGATTATTCTAGAGCGGACA
>CAZJZM010000140.1:0-2595 GCA_964550485.1 Microcaldota archaeon
ATAAAAATGGGATTACAGGAAAAGGGGTTGGTATTGCTATAATTGACCAAGCATTGCTTGTGGACCATTGGGAATACAAGGATAGATTAAAAATGTATGAAGAAATACACTGGGCTGATAACGAAGCTCGAATGCATGGTCCGGCAGTAGCGTCTATTGCAGTTGGTAAAACAGTAGGCGTAGCACCTGAGGCAAACCTTTACTACATTGCAGAAGAAAATTTTGACCATAATGATGCTAAAGGTATATTTGAATGGGATATTGCTTGGATAGCTAAAGCGATTGATAGAATTATTGAAGTTAATAAGACCCTTCCTATCGCAAACAAAATAAGAGTTATTTCTATTTCTCTTGGAATAGGCAAGTGGTTTAATGGTTATGAAAAGGCGTTAGATGCCATAGAAAGAGCGAAGAAAGAAAATATTTATGTAATACATACAGAAGAAGGATTTCTTGGTGGTCTTGGCCGTGATCCTCTGAAAAATCCTGATAAGGCGACATCTTATGAAAAAGGGCTTTTCTGGCAAGATTATAACAACTACCAAAACAATGCACTGTTAGTTCCCATGGATTCAAGAGGTGTGGCTAGCAACAAAGGGAACAATGATTATGTGTTTTATAGAAAATGTGGTCTGAGTTGGGCAGTTCCATATCTTGCTGGTCTTTATGCTCTAGCTTGTCAGGTTAAGCCAGACATTACACCTGAATTATTCAAAGAAAAAGCATTTGCTACTGGCGATACCATAACTATAGACGTTAATGGAAAAAAACAACCGCTAGGTAAAATTGTTAATCCTATTAAATTAATTGATTCGTTGAAAAGCAATGCGGTTTCTGTGTACAAATAACTTTTAGCTGTTTTCTATCATTGGTTCGATAGTCCCGTTCGCCTATAGAAAAGCAGGTCAAGAAAAAAAGCTTATCCATTGGCAATAGGCTTGTTTTTATTGCCGGAGGTCTCCACTTTAACGAAGCCTTGGATTTTCCAAGGGTTTCGGCCTTGAAGACCTTGTTTATAGTAGGACTTATTTTTGTATCCAACCTTTTGCTCCTTCCACTTTAATAGTCTTTCCTTTATCGACAGTATTTCCTATTCGCCTATCTGAACTCTCTGTTCTTAAAGAACAGGGTTACGATAAATTCTAGAAATAGAGGAGCGGTCAACCGGGGTGTTGAACTATCAGCAAAAATGCTGCGTTACGAACGGGAATGGACTCTGTCTCCTCTTCTATAAGACTACTATCCGTTTCAATTCTTTGGTCGGAAACGAATGTTCGTCCTACAGAACTGTTTTTACCTGTTTATTCTCTAATGTAGTCCTCCTTATAGGATTAAACTTCTTGCCACTCTTCATTACTCCATAGCTCACTGATGCTATCTTTCTGGCTACTGCATGTCTGGCCTGATATTCTGGGAACTTCCTTTCATTTATCAAATGTTCGTAATAGTCGTTAAAATAATTGTCATGACCGATAACGGTAATTGCCGCTGTTTTATAGACGCTCTTTAATTGCCTACAATATCTCGGTGTTCTTTTGCCATAACTCTTACCCCCGCTCAGTTCATCGTATTTTAGTAAACCACAGTAAATTATATAATCTCCTTTCTCTCTAAATCTTTCTGCGTTTACTACTCTAGCAACTATCTTCATAGCGTTGATAGTCCCTATACCGTCGATAGAGGCTTGGTTCCTTATTGCTAAGTGCTTCTTGCTCAATTGCTTAAACAATTTCTCATATTGTTCTTTTTCATATTCGTAGTTATCTATTCCTTTGTTTACTCCGTCTAAAACAAATTTTAATTCCTGGTCTTCAACATCCTTGTCCGTTGTTTTACCTTCTGATAGTAAAAAAGAACTTTTTTGGTTCTTTAGACGTACTCCTAACTTCACAAGATCTTCATATCCACTGACTATCTTCCTTAGCTTTAAAAACTCTTCGCCGCTATGATAAACTTCCTTTAAAAGGCCACCCCTTAAAAGCTTTACCAAATTCTTAGCATCTGCTTTGTCGTTGGATGGCCCATCACTGAGCAGCTTATTTCTGTATGGATCACAGATTACTATCTTATCCACATGTGCCTTAAGTTCTGTGTACAGCCATTGTGATGTCGCTGTCTCCTCGAACGTTAATACCTTACTGCCTGACAACTTCTTCAAATACATCTTTAAGTCTCCAATGTCTGATGGAACGTCTATTACGTGGATCTTTTCGCTCTTTCCCGTCATCCTTGCAATCGCCATATTGGCTTTTGCCCAATCCAGTGCTATGTAATGATCGTGCATGTGTCTCCCTCCTTTAATAGAGTGTTTTTGCACCACTTGCTAACACAAGTGAGATGCCTATTTTTAACACACTTCTTATAGGCCTTAGAGCCTGGTTCTCGGAGGGAGACCTTCTTTTCTATTTTACCGGGGTGTTTTGTATCAGATTGAAATTGTTGAACTAAAAATCTTGGCGTCCCGAAATAGAAGCTTTTCGAACCGCGTGCATTGAGTATGCTGCCTAAAAGGCTTTGATACCTAAATTGCCTAAGAAAAACAAGGACGGTCGAATAGAAAAAATCGAACTAAAATACCAAAAACATTGACAAAAA
>CAZJZM010000141.1:0-2593 GCA_964550485.1 Microcaldota archaeon
CTATGGCCTTCTATGCACAGGACGACGTGAAACTCAAGTCGAACCTGACTGTGAACCTTGGCTTGCGATACAGCATAGACACTCCGCGCACTTCGGCGCAGAACACCACGTCGAACTTTTCTCCTACGGCAATCGATCCCAAAAACGGAATGCCGGGTGCTTTGGTTTTCGCTCCGAACTGCCACTGCAATACGGCTTGGGCGAATACCTATTACAAGGCCTTTCAGCCTCGTGTTGGGTTCGCTTTCAACCCCGCCATCGATAAGCAGCGTACGGTATTGCGCGGTGGAGTTGCCGTCTTCTTTGCACCACTACAGTATGCCGACTTCGGCGATAGTATGAACCAGGGATTTGTAAACAACTATGGCGCCGGCGGAAATGGATACGATCCGATCTTCAACCTGGCTAACGGATTCCCAGTCTTGCCTAAATTACCGAATCTGGATCCGGGTCAGTCTGATAGCGGCAACGCTGCTTCGCCGTGGCAGATGGAAGATATTGAGCCTAGTTTTGGCCGTCCGGGTATGGTGACCAACTGGAACCTGCAACTTCAACGTCAGATGGCAGAAAACCTCGTACTCTCGGTGGGCTACCTTGGAGCCTCCGGGCAGAACCTGTCCTCGTTCCTGCTGCAACCGAACAACATCCAATCCAAGTACCTGTCCATGGGTGACACGCTCAGCTCCTACAACCTTGCTGCTGCCGGCATCGCATCACCTTATCCGGGTTTTAACGGAACGGTCGGTCAAGCGTTGCGTCCCTTCCCGCAATATGACAACCTCACCACTCCCAGCGATATCGAGAATGTCGGGCACAGCAGCTATGATGCCTTGGCAATCAATTTACAACAGCGTAGCCGGTTCGGCCTGACGTTCGACGTCGCATACACATGGTCAAAAACCATAACAGACGCAGATTCGGCCATCGGTGGAATCAACGGAGGCGTCTGGAACCTCACACAGGATCAAGGCAACCTGAAATCTGCCAAGGCTCTTTCGACCCAAGACGTTCCCAGCAACTTTGTTGTTAACTACCTGTATGAGTTGCCCATCGGCAAAGGCAAGAAGTTTCTCGGCGGATCGAACGCCGTTGCCAACGCAGTGGTAGGCGGCTGGACCATTGGAGGAGTGCAGCGCTACGTCTCCGCGCCGCCGAATTCGTTTGCTTGTGCTGGTGGTCTCACCGTCCAGGGCAGCGCCTACAACGATTGCATGCAGATGACTCTACTGCCTGGCACATCACTCAAGAGTAAAGTGTCTAAGCCGAATCCGTGGGAGTTGCTGAATAACCCAAGCATGGCTGGACCTGACCCAACGCAGGACAGCGTATTCAACGGCCTCAAGCGTGTTGACAATGCCGCCTACTCAACCCTGCAGGGAAGCCCAGCCTTGTTCGACCAAAACAATGAATCTAACCGAAATGGTGGTGCGTTCCACTTTGGCAACCTCTCACGCACTTCGGGTGCAGCCCGCGTCTTCCCGTTCATGAACGAAGACCTGGTGCTGATCAAGAACACGCGCATCTACGTAGACAAATTTGGATTTCAGTTTAAAGCTGAAGCTCTGAACGTATTTAACCGGCACATCTTCGCCCAAGTGGATACGAATCCCTACAACAATGATTTTGGCGTTCCGGAAAGTGCTGTGGGTGGGCAAACAGATAGTATGCGCCGCCTGCAGTTGACAGGCCGCATCACTTTCTAGTCATCGTTCCAGTTTCACGATGATCCAATGCCGTCGGTGCGAGCCTGCAATAGCCTCGCACCGGCGGTGTTTTGCGTTGATCAACACCGCCTTTAGCCTGGGGATTTGCGGATCGGTTGGCTTTAAATCCTTTGAAATGCGGTACAGAAAACGTTAACTCGATGTAGTATATTTGCTGTATGCCAGTTACGATGAAGGACATAGCGCGGGATTTGGGGGTTTCAGTTGTCACGGTCTCCAAGGTTCTCCGAAACCATGATGATATTGGCGAGGAGACGCGGAAGCGAGTGCTCGATCGCGTAAAGGAACTGAACTACACGCCCAATCTTGCAGCGCGCGGACTAGTCACCGGGCGAACCTATTTGGTTGGCTTGATTGTCCCCGATCTGCTTCATCCATTCTTCGCTCAAGTTGCCAAGTCGCTCTCTGCCGCTTTGCTTAAAAAGGGGTATTGCTTAACCATCTCGACCTCAGAGGAGGATCCGGAAATAGAGGCGCGGGATATTGAACGGTTGCTGGGCCGCAGACTGGACGCTCTGGTAATTGCTTCCTCCTCCATGGCCTCGTCGATCTTTGCGCGCATCGAAAAGGACGGGCCTCCGTATATTCTCATTGACCGCCGATTTGCAGATCTGGATACAAATTTTGTTGGCGTCGATGACAAGGCGGTTGGCGAACTCGCGACTGAGCATCTGATCGAAATGGGTTGCAAGAAGATTGCCCACCTTCGCGGGCCAGAGAACAGCACCGGCCTCGGGCCGCTGCAGGGGTACACAGAGGCGATGGCCAGGCACAAGTTACGGGTCTGTCCGGGCTTCATCTCTGATCTGCGTAAAGTGGATGTGGATAGCCGAGAGAGCGGGAAAGAATTAATGCGCCAGATATTGGCA
>CAZJZM010000142.1:0-2579 GCA_964550485.1 Microcaldota archaeon
CACCGAGGCCGAGCCCCGGGCCAAGCAGATCGAGCGCGAGGCCCAAGACGGAGCCAGCGCCGAATCCAACAGGTTGATAAAGGAGAACGACGCCGGTCTGGAGATCCAGACAAATGCGATACTCCTCGAGGCGAAGGGCGTGGCCATAGAACGGGCCATGGAAGCGGTGACCGCTGAAGCCACAACGCTCCTGGATTCCAAGTACTTGGGCCCGATGCTCAAGTCCGGAATCTCCCAGTACACCGCCTCGACCAGCGAGGAGCTAGTCGTGACAACAGCAAAGAAGAACGCGAAGGTAGTCGAGTCCTTCAATCTCACCGCAAAATTCAGCGATGTGGACGGTTTTGTAATCTCCTCAAAGGACAACAAGATGAAACTAGTCATAAGCTCGCAGTCATTGCTCGAGAACAACAGCGACGAGACAAGGAAGATAATCTCGGACATGCTCTTCGGAAAGGGCACGCACAAGGACGAGAGGACAGAGGAAGAAATGCTATAATGAGTTGAACAACTTGGGAGCAGGCCTTAGGAACGCGAGAAAGTACGGATACTCAAGCGCCAGAGCTAGCGCGATGAAGTCCAAGCTGATCGACAAGAAGACCATGGCCGACATAACCAACGCCAAGGACGTCAGCTCGATAATAACGATGCTCTTCGAGCGCGACTACCGCACCGAGATAGAGGAGTTCGGAGGACTGAAGATAAAGAACGCGGTCGTCGATTTCGCGCTGAGCAAGAACCTCGCGAGGAACATTCTCAAGCTCGAGCGACTTTCGCAGGGCAAGGAGAAGCAGGTAATGAGGGGAATTGCGGGCAAGTGGGACCTATACAACATAAGGCTTGCGATTGAGGCAAAGTCCAGGAAGCAGAGCTTTGATTCGGTTGCAAGATACATGATAGACGCTGGCAGGTACAACGCCACAGTGATCAAGGAAGCGATGCGTGAAGATTCCATAGAAAGCATGCTCACCAAGCTGATGATCAATTCGCCATACAGAAGAATACTATCGGAAACGCTTGAGACCTACAAGAAGACCAAAAGTTCTTTCGAAGCAGTCTCGACTCTCGACAAAGAATACTACATCTACCTTGCAAAACTCGCAGTACAGTTGGCAGGAATGGGAGAAGTGGGCGGAGGAAAGATAATCAGGCTTGAACTAGACCTGCGAAACATAATCACTCTTATAAGAGGGAAGAAGGCCGACGCAAAATTCGCGGCAATATCAGGTTTAATCATTCCAAACGGCAACATGACCAAGGAGGCGCTCGAGCAGGTTTACAACAATTCAAAGGACATAACCGAGATGACCTCACAGATAAAACTATTCGACATAAAGGATGCGGTGGAGTTCTACAAGAAGGATCCGCAGAAGCAGCTTCTCACCTTCGAAGTCGGAATAAGGAATGCCATGATGGTCAAGGCGGTAAAGGCGCTCAGTCATAGGATCCTCTCATTCGGCACTCTGCTCGCTTACCTTTACATGAAGGAGACTGAAGTTTTCACACTCAGAGTATTAATAAACGGAAAGGCATACGGACTCGAAAAGGGAGACATTGAAAGGTTGATTGGTTGGAAAGCAAGCTGAACAAGAATTACAAGATAGTCATAGTGGGAGGAAAGGGCTTCTCCCTCAGCTTCAGGCTTGCAGGCATCACAGAATCATTTGAAGTGGATGACGGAGTCCAGGCCGAGGCAGCAATAAAAGACCTTCTCCAGAGAACCGACATAGGCCTGGTGATAATAGCATCGCACCTTGTCAAGGAGATAAGGGACAGAAAGATTCTCAACGCGATTGACAGCAGCATACTGCCGATCTTCATGGAGATCCCTGGTTACAAGGAAGAAAAAGTACCTGACACGCTCAGAAGGCTCATAATTCGGGCCATAGGAATAGATATAAGCAACAAAAATGTAAGTGGTTAATATGGGAATGATCAAAAGAGTATCCGGACCGTTGGTAATAGCAAAGGAAATGCTTGGAAGCAACATGTACGACGTAGTAAAGGTCGGCACTTTAGGCCTGATAGGCGAGATAATCCAGCTCAAGGGAGAGGATGCCGTAATCCAAGTGTATGAAGATACAACAGGATTGAAGCCGGGAGAGAAGGTAGTCTCAACAGGACTTCCTCTGTCAGTTGAATTGGGACCTGGAATACTCAGCGGAATATACGACGGAATTCAAAGGCCATTGACAATAATAGAAAGCAAGAGCGGAACATTCATTCCCAAGGGGGTCAGCGTTGACTCACTTGACAGAAAGAAGAAGTGGAAGTTCGTTGCAGAAAAATCACTGAAGAAGGGCTCGAAGGTTGGTTCAGGAACCATAATCGGCCACGTTCAGGAAACAGAGCTGATAAAGCATCACATAATGGTGCCCAACGGGATGGAAGGAGTAATAGAAACTCTGGAATCAGGAACTTTTACGATAGAGGATACAGTCGCAGAGATAACAGTCAAGGGCAAGACAATCCCTCTGACAATGATGCAGAAGAGATCTGTAAGAATTTCTTCTCCAATAACGAGCAAGTTCAGGTCAGACGAAGCATTAGTCACAGGACAGAGAGTGGTAGACACGCTC
>CAZJZM010000143.1:0-2571 GCA_964550485.1 Microcaldota archaeon
TTGATATAGATGAGGTCAAGGATATAGGAAAGCTCTGAGTCCCAACTCAGTTAATTTCTTGACAATAAAAAGAAGATGCGCAGACTAAATCGCCTGCGCCTTTGAAAATAAAACAAAACGCCTAGTAGAGCGAGGATAGGCTTTCCATCCTCAGGGCCGGAGCGCTTTCCTCTTCCTGCCTCTTCGAGCCGAACTTTGCCTTGACTCCCGTAACTACTGACATGACTCTTACCCCATCGCCCAGTTCAGGAAGCATCCTTGCGCCGAATATCACATTTGCGTCTGGAGCCAATTCCGAGGTAACACCCTCTCCCAATTTTGTGGCGTCGCTTATGGAAAGATTTGCTCCTCCCGCAACGTGTATCAATGCGCCCTTTGCTCCTTCGTAGTCCACTGAAAGAAGTGGATGAAGTCTTGTGGATTTTATCGCTTGGTCTATCCTGCCCGCGCCGTTGCCCGAGCCTATGCTTATGACAGCGGTTCCGGTATTCCTCACGACGTTCCTCAAGTCAGCGAAATCCAAGTTTATCAGGCTTGGCAAGGTTATCGTGTCGGCTATTCCCTTCACGGCGTTGCCGGTTATGTTGTCCACCAGCTCGAATGCCTTCTCGATAGGAAGGTTGGGCACGTATGAGAGAAGCTTGTCGTTCTCGACCACTATGGTGCAGTCGGCCTGCTTGTTCAGCTGTTCCAAGCCCCATTCTGCCTTCTGCTTCCTACTCCTTTCCAATGCGAACGGGAAGGTTACCGTAGCAATTACAGTGGCACCGCGTTCTCTAGCAGCCTTCGCGATTATCGGAGCTGAGCCGGTTCCTGTTCCGCCTCCCATTCCCGCGCAGATGAAGACTAAATCGTAGCCTTCAAGAGCTGCGTCGATCTCGTTCCTGCTGCATTCTGCGGCCTTGGCGGCTACCTCAGGGTAGCCTCCAGCACCGAGCCCTTGCGTTATGTCCTTTCCCAATAGAACCTTCTTGTGCGCCTTGATCATGTTTAGGTGGCCAACGTCTGTGTTCATGGCTATGGTGGTGGCGCTCTTTATGCCATTCACGAACAGCCTGTTTACCAGATTGCTGCCTTGGCCGCCGCAGCCTACCACGGCGATCTTAGGCGTGTAAAGGTCGTAGTCGAATTCGGCCATTTTAGATCATCTCTAGCCCAAATCCTTGGGTTGACTTTTCCTTGTCAGCGAACTTGCCGAGTATGCTCGAGCCGCTTACTCCGGTTACTATTGCCACTATTTCCAGCTGGCCCTCGTATCCAGGTATGACTCTTGCGCCCCATTTTACGTTCGCCTTAGGGTCCATCTTCTCTGTTATGATCTCTCCGGCCTTTATCGCATCGCCCAGTGTCAGGTCAGATGCTCCTGAGATGTGGATGAGCGCGCCTTTTGCGTTCTCGAAGTCCACGTCAAGAAGCTTGTTCTTGACAACCGATTCCGATGCAGATTGAACCTTGTCGTTTCCCTTTCCTGTTCCAACAGAGATGAAGCCTACGTCTCCGTTTCCCATTATGGATCGGACGTCTGCGAAGTCTATGTTGATCAGGCTTGGCTGAGTTATTGTCCAAACGAGTCCGCCTATCGCCTTTGCGAGTATGTCGTCTGCGACTGCAAACGCATCATTCATCGGCAGGTTTGGTACCAGTTTCACTAGCCTGTTGTTGTCCAGGATGATTACGCTGTCCGAGTATTTCCTTAGCTTTTGTATTCCCTCTTCGGCCTTTACCTTTCTCACTCTCTCGAGGTCGAACGGGTACGTTACCATTGAGACTACTATCGCTCCCTGTTCCTTTGCTATCTGCGCTATGACCGGGATCGCTCCTGTTCCTGTTCCGCCTCCCATTCCTGCACATAGGAATACTAATTGAGCTCCAGAAATTACATCTTCGAGCTGCTGTCTGTCTATTTCCGCAGCCTTTGCTCCGACTTCAGGGTCTCCTCCAGCTCCCATTCCCCTGGTCATCGTCTTTCCGATAAGAATCTTTCTTATTCGGTCGTCCAGTATCTTGAAGTGCTGTGCGTCCGTGTTTACAGCTACCAACTCAGTTCCCTTCACGCCTACCTTTATAAGCCTGTTAACTGTGTTGTTTCCTCCTCCTCCGACTCCGATTGTTACAATCTTTATCTGTGGAGTAAAGCTCACACTGCTGTTGTCTACACTGCTTTTGCCAAGCAGGTCTGTTCCAAATTCTACCATCTGATCGCCGATTACATAAATTATCATTATATTTATATAGCTTTCGCATCCGTGCCTATTAGTGGACGTAAAGTTACTTTGATAAAAATCTTGGATTATTGAGCCTTTGCTTGTATTTGATTACAAAGGCAATTTCATGGAAAACAGGATATTTTGTTTATTTAGGTATATAAAGAGATAGAAGGGGATACGAAATATATCATAGTAATATGCAGAAATATCGTTTTGCAATAATTATCCGAAGTGTTGATATTTTTATTGCTTTCTGAAGTTCTTTTTAGGAAAAAATGACTAACTGAGTCAATTTGATTGGGCTGGATTCGACTCCCTTCCCATAAACAATATTGTCCCTGTCTGCTTATCTATTATGAAGAAC
>CAZJZM010000144.1:0-2571 GCA_964550485.1 Microcaldota archaeon
TGCTTGCTCTAAACCATAGGATTGACATGACAAACGAGATGTTCGAAGCGGCAAAAGCGGTCATTCAGCGGAGCACTGGTCCGATGACCGCCAAGCAGGTCAGGGACGCCGTCGGGGGGAGGGGAAACACTTTCTCTGCGGACCTGCGGAAAGGGCTGCAGGGGCATGCTCAGATTAGTGTTTGGAAGTGCGGAAACAGTTATGCCTTCGCCAGCCGACCATCGGGGGCCTACGTGGAGGAAGCGTTTTTGCGTGCGATCGAGGAAAGGCCGCTAACGATTGCCAAGGCTGCCAAGGTCGTGGAGGTTCCTTATGTTAGTGAGGAGCGGTTCAGAAAGGAGGTCAAGGCGGTCCTCTCGCGGCCTGTGGTTACCGACAAGCTTTTCCAGTTTCCGGCGAGCCGGCAGTCGGTGATCTATTTCTCGCGGGTTTGGATGGCGAAGCAGGGGGGAGCGGGGACGGTGGACGAGGAGAATCCCTTGGCCTCTGTGATTCGTGCGGTTGTGGAGCGCCTCCAGTCTGGCCCCGGGAATTATGTGCGTGTGGACCACTTGAGAAGGGCGCCCGAGCTCCGAGCCGAGCTGGACAAAGCGGTTATTCGGCTAGCGCGGGCAGGCAAGCTGGTGCTCGGCCGGTACGAAGGTCCGCGCCCCGTGCCAGAGGATGAGGAGTGGGCCTACATCCCAGGCGAGGGGAGGGACCTGTTCATCAGTGTCGCTCTGCCGCGCGACGAGGGGGCGAGCTCGTGATCGATCGGAAATCCCTAAGGAATCCATTCCACAATGATGTTGTCACTAGTCCAGAACAGTCGGTACTAACCGATGTGCGCGAGATACATCGGAATGCCTTCGAGCTTTGCCAGAAATCTTACGAGGGTGTGGCCGAAGATCAGTCTTCGCTGTCCGTGCTCCTCTACGGCGAAGCGGGGTGCGGAAAGACTCACCTGCTCAGCCGCTTCCGCCGATGGCTAAACAGCGGACTGGACTCACGGCCATCGGTCGCTCCGGCGGCGTTCGTCGCTATTCGCATGGAGACTGCACCAAGTCAGATCTGGCGGCACGTCCGGCGGCGCTTCGCCGAGGAAATCACGAAAAAAGCACCTGACGGGCAATGTCCCCTTGATGGAATCCTGCGTCGATTCATGACAGCGCGCGGAGGGACGATACGGGAGGCCATTGACGCAGCTCAAATTCCAGGCCTTGGGCTGGATTTGGCGAATGTCCTCGAACACTTCGAAACAGGAAGTCAAAGGCGGCTGTGTCGTGCATGGCTGGCGGGAGACGGAATGTCGGATGAAGACCTGAGGCTTCTGAATGTCTCTTCGTCCCGTTTGGAGGAGAGCGAGGAAGACTTCGCAGAGTCAAATGCGGAACGTATCGTTCTCGCGATTGTCCGCATGAGCCGTCCCTCTCCTGTTGTTTTCTGCTTCGATCAGGTGGAGGCACTCGGGATTGCAAAACAGGACAACGAAAGCTTTGAGCCATTTGGCCGGATGGGTGCAGCCCTTGTAGATGAGAGTAATAACATCCTGTTCGTTTCAACGGTGCTTCATACTTTTCTGAGAAATCTGGAGGACGGTTGCCACGACACGGATTATGTGCGAATCAGCAAGCGCAAACTTGATTTGCAGCCGCTCGATCTGAAACTGGGGCGAGCACTGATCGACTCTCGCCTCAATCTCGTTCCAGAACTCAAAGGTGAACAACCTATACCTGAAGATGCCCTTCGTGTCGTCTTTGAGAAGCAGTACGGCAGATGTAATGCGCGGAGGCTCATCCACGAGGCGCGGCGATTATTTGCCGAGTGGCAGGAATGTGAGCCCCCTGTCCGCATTCCTGTACCGGAGTTCCTTCATGCCGAGTTTGAGAAACGGTGGACCGGAGCCGAAGTTCGAAACAGGCCAGGAAAATCGGACGCAGTTCTGGCGCAGGGATTGCCGGTTACTCTGCAGCTGCTCGGCAAAAGGACAGCAAGTGGCGGGGCGGGCCTAAGAATTGGAGAAGGCGAATCTCGCATCGATGTTGCATTTGCCAACCAGCCGAGCATGCAAGGGCTCGAAAGCTCTTTGCGACACCTGCTTAGCCGCAGAAAGCCGGACGCATCGCTTTGTATCGTACGCGACCAGCAGCTACCGATTTCCCCTACAGCAATAGCGACGCAGGACCGACTAAAGAAGATCCAGGAGAGTGGCGGCCGAGTGGTTCGCGTCGAGGCAGAGGCCCTGGCCGCGCTGGATGCGATGCAACAGTTACTGACCGAAGCAACCAGCGGCGATCTGAGCGTGAACGGCGAAACGGTTGAGGCAGCGACCGTGCGGGAATGGCTGCGAGAGAATTTGCCACAGCCAGTTCAAAAATTCGCCGATGCGCTGCACGGACCGATGGACTCACCCTTTGAATCCGATGCGCTGATTGAGTTGCTTGGTGAGCGCAAGGTGGTTTCGGTGGAGGAAGCGGCTCGGGCAATTTCCTGGCCGAGGGAGAGGGTCGAGGAGTATGCGCGCACGAACCCGCTTGCTGTTCGGTGGTTTGGGGGCTCTTGCCCTGTGGTCTGTTTGGCGCTTGCTCCGGA
>CAZJZM010000145.1:0-2186 GCA_964550485.1 Microcaldota archaeon
CGGAGCGACCATCTATTACACAACGGACGGCTCGATTCCAACCACATCCTCCACTTTGTACACTGCCGCGGGGATCAAGGTGACGGCATCGGAGACCATTAGCGCAATGGCGTTCGCGCCTGGCTTTTCGCATAGCATCCTTGCGTCTGCCGTCTATACGATTCCCACCCTTGCGGCCGGCGCGGTCGGTGTCTCTTGCCCAAACGTTGTTCAGCGCGGCGTCACGGGTTGGAACGGAAAAGCCTGGTACAACTGCCAGGCCTATGTCGGCGGCTCGTCCAGCCCAAAGGTGACGTGGTCAACCAAATCAACCTCCCTTCTGACCATCGATGCGGCGTCAGGCGCAATCACTCCACTGGCACGCGGCGCCGCGACCATCACCGCAACATCCACCGCCAATCCCTCCATGTCCGCGTCTACCACGGTGAAGGTAGTGGATCGTGTCTTGGCTACAAAAGCCGAAGGGGGGTGGATGATGCTCTGGTATTTTGAAACCGACGGCAGCGATTCCGGAGAACTCCTGACCAGCCGTGAGTGCTGGTACCCTTCGGTTGCGCCTGACCACCAGCACGTTGCATGCAGCACCTTTGAATTGTCCGGGGAGTCTCTCAATGGTGGAACCCAGTTGATCGTCGTGAACACCGACAATGCTTCTGACGGCAAGTCCACGGCGACCCTGCTCACTAACATCAACTCGGTGATGTACTCGGCCTGGTCCGCCGATGGCAGGAAGATTGCGTTCTTTGGGACTCAGAAAGACGCGAACTCGGGTGGTTTTTTGCAGGGAATTTTTACCATCAATGCCGACGGAACCGGACTGACTCAACTAACCTCCACGCTCTCTCCCTGCTGCTCAATCATGATCCCTGGCTCCGGGCCAAGTTTTTCTCCCGACGGAAAGTACATAGCGTACACCGTGGCATCCGATGGATTTATTCACCTTATGAACGCAGACGGAACCAATCAGGCCGCGCTCCCTGTCAGCGGCTATAACCCGGTTTTCTCCTCGGATGGCGCCAGGATTCTCTACCTCGGTAATGGACTCGAATCGGTTAACCTGGACGGCAGCGACCCCCAGGTGGTCCTCAGCCAGTGTTGCGGTTATTATTTTGCAATCTCTCCCAGTTGGACACAGATCGCATACGAGAACGGGTCGGGTATATATATCGCGAATGCCGACGGAGACGGTCAGGTGCCGTTACCGGGGGGCAACTACATGTACGGGTCTGCTGGGTTGGCATGGTAGAGCGTTCGCTCTTGATCACCATCGTACCGTCGCCCTTGCCGCAGCGAACTATATCGTCCGGTTCGGTCAACGGCACACTGACGGTGCAGCCATGGCTGTAACCAAATAAATGCCCGCGCCACGCCCTCACGGCGAGCCGCTTCCCGGCGACGTCCTCGCCACCTGGTCGATGATGCGCTGGATCAACACCACCCGCACGTGGAGCCGCCGCGCTATGTCGGGAAGGAATTCTGTGACAAAGTTTTCCGCGGGAGCGGTGGCCAGGCCAATCACATACCTCTGAGCAGTGGCCGCAGCGTCGGTCTGCCATCCCGGCACATAGAGGGTGCCGATCTCATCATCGATAGCGAAGCCCACCAGGTTGCCATAGTTCAACATCCCCTTGCCATCGTCCCCCTGCGTCCACGCCACTTGCGCGATGGCATGAAAGATCCGGCGGCGAACCGTCGCATTGGGCATGCGGTGATAGTGCGGGTCCTGATGCGCGATAGAAGGAATCAGAAACGTGCCAAAGAATTCGCCGGTCAGGTCCTGGGTATAACTCACTCCCACGGAGCGCCCGAATCCGGTCATGCCCGGGCCGTAATCGGAGTGGGAGTTAAGACCCACGGAAATGGCCGACGTCCCAAGAATCGTAACGGTGTTGAACGGATCGAAGAAGTTTTTTGCCGCCAGCCGTGCTTTTTCGCCCGGCGTCATCGGTTTCACCACAGGACCCGTAAGGAAGCGGGCAAACCAGTTCACCACGGGAATGGGAATGCACGGTTGGGCGGCGGGTTCGGCGGGCTTTTGCGTCTCCGTTTCAGTCGTGGATGCCTTCTTGTCCGGCTCCTTTGTCTTGTGAGGAGGCACGCACGGCTTAGTCACTTCGGACAGCGTAGCGTCAGCCCTCTGCGGCTGCGGCGCCCCCCGTGCCGGCATCGCCGGCCAGCTCCAGGAC